>JAZQNZ010000097.1:0-3160 GCA_045627665.1 Oscillospiraceae bacterium | reverse complement strand
GAAGACTATGTAATGTTTAAATAAAGGAGATCATTTTACCATGGCATATTCTTTCGGAAAGTTTCCTGTAAAGGTTTCCGCCCGTCACGTACATCTGACGCAGGAAACGGTTGATATTCTCTTCGGCAAGGGTCATGTGATCGAGCCGGAGGTTCCCACCGAAGGACAGTTTCTGTCCACCACGCGTGTGACTGTTGTCGGCCCGAAGCATGCCTTTGAGCGCGTCGCGGTTATGGGGCCGTGCAGAAACTTCAATCAGTTTGAGATTTCCGCCACCGATGCCCGCTCCCTCGGTCTGCCCGGTATTCTGCGTGAGTCCGGCAAGATCGAAGGCACGCCCGGCATTAAGCTCGTCGGCACAGTCGGCGAGGTTGTGCTCGATCAGGGCGTGATCGTTGCGGAGCGTCATATCCACATGGGCAAGAACACCGCTGCGCAGAACGGTCTGAAGGACGGCGACAAGGTTCTCATGTGCGTTGAAAGCGAGGGACGCACGACCGTTTTCGGCGATACTGCCATCCACTGCAACGCTCCCGACGACGGCTGCGCGCTTTCCCACATTGATACGGACGAGGGCAACGCCTGCGGCGCAGGGAAGGACACAGTCGGCTTTATCCTCGGCAAAATGGAGGATCTTTACAAGCTTTTCCCCGACGCAGAGGAGAAGTAAAGATACGCTGCCGCACGGATGATGACCTGACAGGCGGCAGATGGAAACAGTTTTTTATTTTTATTAAATATATCAGAAAGCAAGGTGTTATGAATGGCAAACAAGACTTATCTCGAAGCAGCGTGCGAACTGCCTATTTATGACGACTGCGACGTTCTCGTCGTTGGCGGCGGCAGCGCAGGTCACAGTGCAGCACTTGCGGCGGCCCGTGCGGGCGCTGAAAAGGTGATCCTCATGGAACGTTTCGGCTATTTCGGCGGCGACGTTACCGGAGGCTATGTTCTCATGATCCCCGCATTGAGCTGGCACAACTTTAACTGTGTCCGCGGCATTCAGGAGGAGTGGTTCACCCGTCTGGACAAGAACGCGCCCGACTCCTACATCTGCCCGGAGCGTGAAGAGGTCGGCGAGAAGGATCCGTTCAAGCTTGAGCGCTGGAGCCTGATCCACGGCTGCGTCTGCCCGGAGGAAGGCAACAATTATCTCGTCCGCGCCCCGTATTATGAGCCCACCCAGCTCAAGCTTGAGATGGACGCCATGATCGAGGAGCAGCCCAACATCAAGGTTATGATCCACTGCTGGGGCACCAAGCCCGTGATGGACGGCAACACCATCAAGGGCGTTATCTTTGAGTCCAAGGAAGGCCGTCAGGTCGTTACTGCCAAGGTCGTGATCGACGCCACCGGCGACGGCGACATTTACAGACAGACCGGCGCTCCCATCTTCCACGGAGCCACCAAGACCGAGAGCGTCCGCGAGGACCGCAGCGGCATGACCGCACTGGTCTGGAGAATGGGCGGCGTTGACTTTGAAGGCTTCATGCGCTGGTACAATTCTCACCCCGAAGAGGCCCAGGCATTCCGCGCAAACCTCAACAAGATCGCCGGTTACTCCACGTTCTTCTATCCCGCCGGATGCAACGATGTTGTCTGGTGGAACAACTGGCTGCCCAACCTCAACTGCGCAAATCTCGATGACATCCGCTATACGGAGTTCAAGGTCAGAGATTCCATCCGCAGACTGGTTGAGTTCTGCCGTAAGAACATGCCCTTCGGTCGCAACGCATACATCTACGACATCGCTCCGCAGCTCGGTTCCCGCTGCTCTCTGCGTCTGAACGGCGAGCACGTCTACTCCAGACTGGATATTGCCACCGGCGCTAAGTTTGACGACGTTATCGCATGGCACAGTGTTGTCGGCATGATGAACGGCGGCGCTCCCATTGAGCTGCCTTACAGCGCGATCCTGCCGCAGAAGATCGAAAATCTGCTCTGCCCCGGCCGTCACCTCTCCGCAGAGGCGGATACCGTTGCCGGTATTACTCTCATTCCGCAGTGCATCGGCACCGGTCAGGGCGCCGGCGTTGCCGCGGCTGTCTGCGTCAAGGACGGCACCACGACGCACAATGTTGACATCAAGAAGGTTCAGAAGATCCTCTGCACCGAGCAGGATGTTCCTCTGCCCCGTCAGGAGAACACGGATCCCGAGCTGGTTCGCGAGCTGGAAGAGTACAAGTACGGTACTTACACCGAGGCTGCAAAGAAAGTCCGCGCAGCCGCTGGTCTCGACTGGTAATCCTTTCCGACCGCGCGAAGCGTATCGCTCCCCGGTGCGGACATCCGGATCCGGCTGTCCGCACCGTGCCTGAGCAATAGTTCAGCGCATACTGCGCTGTCGTGATGACGAAAGTCCGGCTGAGATCTTTGCTTGTCTCTCCGCAGCTTTTGCGATAGGGAAGGAGGCAAACATGGATTCCACGCGAATCATGCGGGAAGAGAAAATCCCGAAGCTTCTGGTTTCGTATTCTCTGCCAGTATTTTTATCCTACCTCTGCAATTCCGTTTATAACATTATTTCCAGAGCTTTTATCGGTAACGGCAGTGCCGGCTATGAAGGGATCGCGGCGCTAAGTGTTGCGTATCCCATCACCCTTGTCACGCTGGCATTTGCATTCCTGCTCGGTATGGGCGGCTCCACTATGGCGGCCATACGGGTAGGGCAGGGAGACCGGCTCGGCGCAAACAGAGCTATGAATATGTCGCTGCAGCTTCTGCTGATTGTCGGTATTCTCATAACTCTGATCGGAAACATCTTTCTTGATCCGCTGCTGCGTCTTTTCGGCGCGAGCGATAATGTGCTTCCGTATGCGAGAGAGTACGGAAGGATCCTCATCTCGGGCTGCACGTTGCAGCTTGTGTCCGTCGGCATGACGAACTATATGCGCGTTGAGGGAAAGACACGGCTTGCCATGCTCGCCGTGATCATCGGTCCGATCGTCAACATCATTTTCTCAACGCTGTTTATCGTTGTGTTTGATATGGGACTGACCGGCGCCGGACTGGCAACGATCATGGCGCAGTTCAGCTGCTGTGTGGTGATTATCATCCACTATATCCGCAGCAGGGAGTTTTTCCATTTTGACCGCACGATCCTTGACCTTGACCCGAAGCTTTCCGCAGAGATCGCTTACCTCGGCCTGTCCGCCTTTGC
>JAZQNZ010000096.1:0-2200 GCA_045627665.1 Oscillospiraceae bacterium | reverse complement strand
CGGGTGCGGAAGGCATCTGCCGCTGCCGCTGCGCTCCTCCGGCTCATACATACTGCCCAGGAGCAGGATGAGAAATGTCATGTCGTAATTCAGCGTCAGGCGGCTGAGTTCCCCGTGACGTTCCTGCAGGGCGCGGCAGAGACCGCAGTATGCACCGCGGTAGCGGCGGAGCTGCTGCTCCGTCAGCGCGTTGAAGTCGGCGACGACAAATCCGAACATCAGGTTCGCTTTTCAAATGCGTTTCCGCATTTGCGGCACGTTACGCGGATGCGTCCCTTACCGCGCGGCACGCGGAGCATGGCGTGGCAGCTCGGGCAGCGGAAAAAACAAAAGTCCTTGCGCTGCTTCTGGCGGTCGCGCCAGTTGCGGAATCCGTTCGTAACCTTATAGCTCATCCGGAGATACCTGCTGTTTTCGAGGCGTCGCTTTTCCAGCTTTCTGGAAAGCATCCGGAAATCGCAGTAGACGATCAGCAGCAGCGCAATCGTCCACAGGATCGCGCTCCTGCAGAAGATATTGAGTATGACAACTGCCAGCGCCGCGTAGGAAAGGAAACGGCAGTACTGGTCCATTCCGTTGCGGCCAGCCATAAACCGGTAAAGCTTTTCTCTCATGAAATCACCCGATCTGCGATAGTCTTGCTGCAAAGCAACGCATACAGTATCGCAATTTTTCCCGAGAAAGTCAATGAATAAACCGTGAATTTTGCTTCAGGACAAAATTATGTTGTAATGGGAAACTCCGCATGATATACTTCATAAATGTAAATTTTCGAATATAGTTAAGGATTGACGCATATGCAAAACTATTATGATCCTTTCGGCATCGACCCGAAGCTTGCCGATTACTGCGAGGAAATACTCACCGGACTGAAGGAGCGCTTCGAGGCCATTGACGGTATTGCGGAGCAGAATCAGGCAAAGGTTCTGAAGGCCATGCAGGATAACCGTGTGGACGCCGCCTGTTTTTCCGGCACGACCGGCTACGGGTATGACGACGTCGGGCGCGACACGCTCGAGCGCGTTTACGCTTCCGCTTTCCACACCGAGTCCGCGCTGGTGCGCCCGCAGCTCGTCTGCGGCACCCACGCGCTCGCCGTGGCGCTTTCCGCCAATCTGCTCCCCGGCGACGAGCTGCTCTCCCCCGTCGGCAAGCCCTATGACACGCTGGAGGAGGTCATCGGCATCCGTCCGAGCGCCTGCTCCCTCGCGGAATACGGCGTGACCTATGCGCAGGTCGATCTCCTGCCGGACGGCGGCTTCGACTGGGACGGCATCCGAAACGCCATCAACGAAAAAACGAAGCTCATCACCATTCAGCGCAGCAAAGGCTACGCCATGCGCCCGACGCTCTCGGTCGCCCGCATCGGTGAGCTGATCGCTTTCTGCAAAAAATGCAAGCCGGACGTGCTGTGCATGGTGGACAACTGCTACGGCGAATTCGTTGAGCTGATCGAGCCGAGCGATGTCGGTGCGGACATGATCGTCGGCTCCCTCATCAAAAATCCCGGCGGCGGTCTCGCCCCCATCGGCGGCTACATCTGCGGAACGAAGCACTGCGTGGATCGCTGCGCCTACCGGCTCTCCGCGCCCGGACTCGGGCAGGAGGTCGGCGCAAGTCTGGACGTAAAAACCAGTCTCTATCAGGGGTTCTTTCTGTCTCCGGTCACTGTTTCCGGCGCGCTCAAGGGTGCCATCTTCGCCGCGCGGCTGTATGAATCGCTCGGCTTCCGCGTCATCCCGGACGGAACGGAATCCCGCCACGACATCATTCAGGCCGTGGAGCTCGGAAGCGCAGAAAAGCTGATCGCCTTCTGCGAGGGCATTCAGGCAGCCGCGCCGGTGGACAGCTATGTCAAGCCCGTCCCCGCGCCGATGCCCGGCTACGATGCCGACGCCATCATGGCGGCAGGCGCGTTCGTGCAGGGCAGCAGCATCGAGCTTTCGGCGGACGGCCCGCTCCGCGCGCCGTACTGCGTCTATTTTCAGGGCGGTCTGACCTGGTATCACGCCAAGCTCGGCATCATGATGAGTGCGCAGAAGCTTCTGGAAAAAGGTCTGATCGACCTGAAATAAGCTTATGAATAATACAAACCGCGCTTTTCGGCGGCGGCCGCCACCCGCTCCGGTGGTTCCTGATATGTAGTTCAGAACAACCATCAGAAAAGGAGTGAATTATTAAATATGTGGTTTTGGCTTTC
>JAZQNZ010000095.1:0-3361 GCA_045627665.1 Oscillospiraceae bacterium | reverse complement strand
GGCCTGCCGCGCCGGGACGACGCAGCCGGTGTAATCGGCGTTGGTGCTGCCGTCGGGATTTGTGCTGCGGATGGCGGTGAATTCCTCCCGGCTGAAGCGCTCGGACAGGACAAACTGCTCGCCCTCCGGCGTCATGAGCTGCTTGTCTGCCTCCACGCGGTAGATCTCTTCCAGCGCAGCGGGATCGTCGATCGAGGAAATGTCTGCAAGATTTTTGAGCTGGGCATTGTCCGCCACGGAAAGCAGCACGAACAATACGGCGGCAACGATGGTGCCGATGAGGATAAAGGGCGTTCTGCGGCCGAGCTTTCCGCTGTGACGATCCGAGATCGCACCGAACAGCGGCAGCATGAACACCGCCAGAATATTGTCCAGCGCCATGATGACGCCGGACCAGGTCTGGCTCATGCCGAATTTGTTGGTGAGGATCAGGGGAACCGTGTTGTCATACGCCTGCCAGAAGGCGCAGATGAGGAAAAATGCAAAGCCCACGCATATCGTGCGCTTGTAGTTCAGCTTCATAAAAAAGCACCCCGCGTTTATTTTTTTATCATAAGAGTATTCTAACCGATTCGCGTGCGAATGACAATATGCGAATGAATATGAAATTGATTTCTTTTGCCGGACATGATATAATAACATGGAAAATATGCCTGAAATTCAGCAGGATGCGGAGGGATCGCAATGCAGAAATCCAATGGTGCAAAATGGCTTCTTGCCGCTGCCGGCATTGCCGCCGGTGCTGCCGGGATCACGGCCTTTCTCATCGCACCGCAGCGCCCGACGCCGGCGCAGAAGGCGCCGTTCTGGGGCGTGAATATTGCGCACCGCGGCCTGCACCGCCCGGACAGGAGCGTCCCGGAAAACTCGCTTGCCGCGTTCGCCGCTGCGGTGGAAGCGGGCTACGGCGTTGAATTTGACGTTCACATCACGGCGGATGAAAAGCTGGTCGTGTTTCACGACGACACCCTCTCCCGCATCTGTGGCGCGGAGGGCAGGGTGGAGGAGAAAACCTTTGCCGAGCTGCGCACGCTCCGCCTTGCGGCAACGCAGGAGATCATCCCCTCGCTGGAGGAGGTGCTCGGTGTTGTCGGGGGCAGAACGCCGATCATCCTTGAACTCAAAACCGGGCACGACAACCGCCGCCTCTGCGAACTGACGCGCGAGGCGCTGCGCGCTTACGACGGAGACGTTTGCATCGAGAGCTTTGACCCGCGCATCGTGCGCTGGTGGCGCTTTCACGCACCGGAGATGCTGCGCGGTCAGCTCAGCTCCCCGATGGATATATACAAAACGGCCGCAAACCGTCCGCTCGCCTTTGCCATGTGCTGCCTGCTCGGCAATTTCCTCGGCAGACCGCATTTTATTTCCTATGGCATCTGCGGCAAAAAACCGCTGACCGTCCGCCTGTGCGAAAAAATGGGCGCAATGCGCGTTGCGTGGACGAGCCACGGCCCCGCAAATGAGAAAGACAACGACACGGTGATCTTTGAGTATTACCGTCCGAGACAGAAATTCAAATCCTTTGATGAAGAGAGGTAAATGACCGTGACGATGGAATTTCAGGGGAAGCTCCCCGTTGTATCCGAAGAGGCATTCGTTGCCCCCACCGCAACGCTCATCGGCGATGTTGCCGTCGGGAAGGACAGCTCTGTCTGGTTCGGCGCAGTTCTCCGCGGCGACAGCGCACCCATTCGCATCGGCGAGGGGACAAGCGTGCAGGACAATGCCGTGCTGCACTGTGAGAAAAACCACGCCATGACCATCGGCAGCAACGTTACCGTCGGTCACGGCGCGATCGTTCACTGCACCGCTGTCGGCGACAACACGATGGTCGGCATGGGCGCTGTTTTGCTGGACGGCGCTGTGATCGGCAAAAACTGCATCATCGGCGCGGGCGCGGTCGTGAAAGAAAATGCCGTCGTCCCGGACGGCACCATGATGGTCGGCGTGCCTGCAAAGCCCGTGCGCGAGCTTGCGCCGGAGCAGCTTGCCTTTGTCGCGCGGACTTCGCCGTATGTGGCGCTTTCAAAGGAGTATTTGAAGTGATACGCTTTGATTCCGATTATACCGAGGGCTGCCATCCGCGCGTCCTCGCGGCGCTGACGGCGACCAATCTGGAGCAGACTCCCGGCTACGGTGAGGACGAGCACTGCGCGCGTGCGCGACGGATGATCCGCGCCGCCTGCGGCGCGCCGCAGGCGGATGTCCATTTCCTTGTCGGCGGTACGCAGACGAACACGACCGTCATCGCCGCCGCGCTGCGCCCGACCGAGGGCGTTTTGTGCGCAGATACCGGGCATATCAACTGCCACGAGACCGGCGCCATTGAGTCCACGGGGCACAAGGTGCTGGCGCTTCCGCACGAAAACGGAAAGATCACCGCGCAGCAGCTTCACGCTGCGGCGGAGCGGCTGCGCAATGATCCCTGCTATGAGCATATCGTTCAGCCCGGTATGGTGTATATCTCCCAGCCGACGGAGTACGGCACGCTTTATTCCGAGGAAGAGCTGACTGAGATCTTCTCCGTCTGCCGCGCATTCGGACTGCCCCTCTTTATCGACGGCGCACGCCTCGGCTATGCCCTCGCCGCCGATCCGACGCTGACGCTTGCGGACTATGCCCGACTCTGCGACGTCTTTTACATCGGCGGGACAAAGGTCGGTATGCTGTTCGGCGAGGCGGTCGTGATCCTGAACGACGCGCTGAAAAAAGATTTCCGCAATCTGATGAAGCAGCGCGGCGCGATGCTGGCAAAGGGACGACTGCTCGGCGTTCAGTTTGAAACCATGTTTGAGGACGGACTGTATCTGGAGTGCGGCCGCAATGCCGTTGACGCCGCAGAGCAGATTCGCCGCGCGCTGCTGAAAAAGAAGCTGCCCCTTGCGTTTGACTCTCCGACGAACCAGCTTTTCGTTGTCCTGACGCGTGCGCAGCAAGCTGCGCTTGCGCCGGATTTCGCGCTCGGACAGTGGGACACCACCGGCGGCGACACGGATACGCTGCGCATCTGTACCTCGTGGGCGACCACGCAGGCGCAGACCGATGCGCTGATCGCCGCCATCCGCGCACTATAATGTATGAAACGCAGATATAAACAAATGGGGCGCGTTGCAAAATGCGCCCCACAAAAACAAGACCACCAGTTGCCCCGAAAAGGGTTGGCTGGTGCACTTGTTTTTGGTAAAATTTATTTGTGAAGATAAACTCTACCGAGAACCAGTGTAATATTGTTGAGCGGAATGGTCAACTGGTAATTTCACTGAATACAGAAATTTTGTTACCGAAGAACGCGCCTGTCCGGTTAGCGAGCGCACAGCTTGAGGAACTGGAGTACAGGAAACTGTATGAAGCGTATTCG
>JAZQNZ010000094.1:0-9187 GCA_045627665.1 Oscillospiraceae bacterium | reverse complement strand
CCTCTGGTGCGCGCTATGCCTGCCGCGCCGCGGTCATTGCCACCGGAACGTACCTCGGCGGGCGCACCATCGTCGGCGAGGTTTTGAGAGATTCCGGGCCGGACGGCCTTGCCGCCGCCGGGATGCTGACCGGGTCGCTTGCGGAGCTGGGGTTGTCCCCCCGCCGGTTCAAGACCGGAACGCCGCCCCGCGTCAACCGCCGCAGCGTGGATTTTTCCAAGATGGAAGTGCAGCCCGGCGACGCGGAGATCGAGCCGTTTTCTTTTGAGACCGATCCCACCGGACTGAAAAACGAGCGCGAGTGCTATCTGACCTATACGAACGCCGAAACGCACGGCATTATCCGCGCAAACCTTGACCGCAGCCCCATCTATGCGGGCGTGATCGAGGGCGTGGGGCCGCGCTACTGCCCCAGCATCGAGACAAAGGTAATGACTTTCCCGGACAAAGAGCGCCACCAGCTATTTGTCGAGCCGATGGGGCTGAACACCGAGGAGCTTTACATTCAGGGCTTCTCTTCCTCCATGCCGGAGGAGGTGCAGCTTCGGATGCTGCACACCCTGCCGGGTCTGGAAAAAGCCGAAATGATGCGCACGGCCTATGCCATCGAGTATGACTGCGTCGATCCGACGGAGCTTTACCCGACGCTGGAGAGCAAGAAGGTGCCCGGCCTGTACGGCGCGGGGCAGTTCAACGGCTCATCCGGCTATGAGGAGGCAGCGGCGCAGGGCCTCGTCGCGGGCGTCAACGCCGCGCTGAAGCTCCTCGGAAAAGAGCCGATGATCCTCCGCCGCAGCGACGGGTATATCGGCACGCACATCGCCGACCTCGTGACCAAGGGCACCGACGAGCCGTACCGCATGATGACCTCCCGTACGGAGTATCGGCTTCTCCTGCGGCAGGACAACGCCGACGAGCGGCTGTGCGGCATCGGAAACCGCGTCGGCCTCGTCAGTGACGAGCGGCTTGCGCGGGTGCAGGAGAAGTACGCCGCCGTGCGCCGCGAGATGGAGCGTCTGGAGCACACAGGCCTTGCGCCGTCAGCGGCGCTGAACGAGCACCTGACCGAAAACGGCACTGCCCCGGTGGAAAACGGCGCCGCGCTGGCGGATCTTGTCCGCCGTCCGCAGATCAGCTATGCGGGACTTGCGCCGTTTGACACGGAACGCCCCGTGCTGCCCAAGGCGGTGTGGGAGAGCGCGGAGGTGCGCATCAAGTACGACGGTTACATCCGCCGCCAGAACAAGCAGGTGGAGGAGTTTGCGCGGCTGGAATCCCACAAGCTGCCCGCCGATCTGGACTATGAAACGGTGATCGGTCTGCGTCTGGAGGCGCGGCAGAAACTCAACCGCATCCGCCCGGAGAATTTCGGGCAGGCGAGCCGCATTTCCGGCGTGTCCCCTGCCGACATTGCGGCGCTGATGGTGTTTTTGGAGAATTTGAAATGAAAAAAATCGTACTCGGTCTTTCCGGCGGTGTGGACAGCGCCGTTGCGGCAAGGCTGCTGCAAAAAGACGGATACGAGGTCCACGGCCTGTATCTCGACATCGGAACGGCGGCGGAGCGCACGGACGCACAGCGGACGGCGGAGATGCTGGGCATTCCGCTGGCGGTGCGGGATATTTCCGCGGCGCTGGAGCGGGAGGTCTGCGCCCCCTTTGCGGAGAGCTATCTCCGCGGCGAAACGCCGAACCCCTGCATTCTCTGCAATCCTGCGGTGAAGTTCAAAGAACTCTGCGCCTATGCCGACGAGATCGGTGCGGACTGCATTGCAACGGGTCACTATGCCCGGGCGGAGGGCGGCGCGCTGCTGCGCGGCAGACCGTCCAACGACCAGAGCTATATGCTCTGCCGCCTGCGGCGGGAACAGCTTGCGCGTCTGGTGCTGCCGCTCGGCGGATATGAAAAGGCGGAAACCCGCGCGCTGGCAAGGGAATTCGGCATCCCGGTCGCCGACAAGCCGGACAGCATGGAGATCTGCTTTATTCCGGACAGGGACTATGCGGGCTGGCTCAGCCGCCGCGCGGCGCTGCCGGAGGCGGGCGATTTCATTTGGGACGGTACGGTCATCGGTCGGCACGCGGGCGTCCATTGCTGGACGGTCGGGCAGCGCATTCCCGGTGTGTTCGGCACGGAAGCGGAGAAGCTTTATGTCCGCAGCATCGACGCCGCGACCGGCGCGATTGAGGTCTGCCCCGACGCGGGACTTTATCGCACGGAGTTTGCCGCGCGTGACTTCCGCTGGCTCACGGATCTGCCGTCGGCGCCCGTACGCGGCAGCGTCAAGGTGCGCCACAGCCGCGCCAACGAGCCGGCTTGCACCGCGTACCCGCTGCCGGACGGCGGCGTCCGCTTTGTCACGGACACGCCCGTCCGCGCTCCCGCGCGGGGACAGGCCGCCGTGCTGTATGACGGCGAGCGCGTCCTCGGCGGCGGCTGGATCGTATAAAGTAAACAACCTGACCGCTGCAGGCACTGCAGCGGTCAGGTTGTTTGTTCGATGGCATAAGTCAGTCTTTCATCAGCTTCACAATGTCGTCATAGGTGGGCATTTCCTCTGTCCGCGAGGTCAGGATCGTTTCCCATTCGTTTTTGGAAAGCCCGTCGCTGTAAACCTGATTTGTAACGTCAATTATCAGATAGCGATACCCGTCGTAGGTCGCGGCAAGATTCTGCCGCAACAGCAGGACGTTGACCTGCGAGAGAGTATACTGTTCGGAGAGACTGGCATACGCGTCTTCCTTTGCCGCAAGCTGAGTCGTAAGCTCCCCGATTTCCTCCGCCTGCTGCGCATTTTCGGCTGCAAGACGGTCATAATCCTGCTGCAGCGCGTCATAGTCCGCCCGGGAAACGCCGCCGCACCCGGTCAGGAGCAGCAGAACGATCAGTACAATAAAGAATATGCGATATTTCATAAAAATTATCCCCTTCCCTTTCCGATATTCATCATATTGTAGTAAAGATATTTACTAAAGTCAATAGTAAATATCTTTACTGACATATAGTAAACTAAAGGGGATGTTTACGATATGTCCGATTATTTATCCAAGCTGCGTGCGCTGCGCGAAGATCACGATATGACACAGGCGGAAATCGCCGCCGTGCTCGGAACGTCACAAACCATGTATGCACGCTATGAACGCGGCGCAAATGAGCTGCCGCTGCGTCATTTTGTGACGCTATGCAGATTTTATCATATTTCGGCCGATAGTCTGTTGGGGCTGCGGCCTGACGAGTGCGAGCGGCGGCGCGAAAAACGATAACCGCCCTGTGCCCGCCCAAAAACAGTTTGCAGCAAAAAAGGCACCCTCTGCGTGAAAAACGCAGAGAGTGCCTTTTTATACTAAAACCTGATAAAAATGTTGAAAACATTTTTATAGCCGCCGCAGCGGCGTAGGTTTTGTATGAGACGCCTTTTGCAATGGCAACCGTGCGTCAGCGCGGCGCTTAGCCATTGCAAAAGCTCTGATTAAAATGAACATTTTAATCAGAAAAGAGTATTACATATTCCGGGGTGATTTGCGTATGCCCCGGCGCGGTTTATGCCTGCTCAAGATAGACCTTGCGGCTGTAACGGTACACCTCGTCGTCAAAGGCGGGCGTTGCGCGGCGGGAGGCCTCCATGCCGAGCATAACGGGCTTGCCGGGCTGAGAATAGCGGTCAACGAGGGCGCGGGCGGCGGCACGCTGCTCCGCCTCGCTGCGCCGGGCAAGGTCGGTCTCCTTCGGGAAGACGCAGAGGATGATCTTGTCGCCGAAACTGTCGTAGAGGGATTCGATGTCGTTCATCGGCTGCGGCGCCCACATATCGAAGCCGCCGTCGATATAGCACTGCACGCGGTCGTAGTTGTGGCCGCAGGAATGGAGCTGCGCGTGACGGCCCCAGGCGTGGATGCGGTCGGTGAGCTGCTTCATGTAAGGGACAAACAGCTCGTTGGCGACGTCCATGGAGAAAAACGGCGCTTTCTGCGCACCCCAGTCGTCGTGGACTTCGATGATGTCCAGCATGGGGAAGTGCTCGCAGAATTTGTCGATAAGGCGGCAGCCGAGGTCGGTCATCGCGGCGAACAGCTCCTTCACGGCGTCCGTCTGCTCATCGTCGATGAGCGCCATCGCGGCGGGCATGAAGTCCATGAAGGAGATCAGGCGCTCAAACCAGAAGCCGTTCACGAAGCTCATGAAGGCGGGGAAGCGCGGATCAATGGGATTTTCCCGCGCAGCGGCGTCCCAGTCCCAGGCGTCGATGTCCGGGAGGCGGATCTTTTCGCGCCAGTTGTTCACGTCGTCCAGCAGCGGATTGCCGGAGACGGCGATGGAGCCGCCCGCGACAGGCTCAAAGCGCCACTTGACGCCGAAAATGTCGGTGATGTCCTCGCGGGAGCCGCGGCCGAGCGTGTTGTTGTAAATCGCGGGATGGATGGCGAGCGTCTCGCGGACGCTGGGCATCCAGTAGGGGTGCTTTTCGTCGTAAAGCGCGTCGAAGTTTGCGCGCGGGGTCACGGGGGTGTTGTAAACAGGGACGGTGCTGAGGCCCAGCATACTCGGACGGGTGCCGACCTGCTGAAGCTCCGCTTCGGTAAACGGGATCTTTCGGTACATTCGTCAAAAACCTCCTGACTGCCGATTTTGCTGCGGATCGCGCGGAGCACACACGCTGCGCTGCGCCGGAGAATAAAATGGGTTGCAGCGCACGGTGCGCCGTGCCGCGCGGCATTGACTGCGGATATTATACCATCCCTTACGGGAAACTTCAATCTTTGATTGCGAAAACGGGGCATACAGGGAATAATTTCCGCTGAAAATCAAATTTATTTGCTGCAAAGGATGCAAAAAATCGCCCCGGCGGGCGCTATGGGTGAAGGGGAGGTGCGTATCATGCGCTATGCCACACAGCTTTTGACGAAAAACGACTGCTACCGCGCCGGGCGTCCGCTGACGCCGAAGGGGATCATCGTCCATTCCACCGGCGTTGACCAGAAGCGCATCGACGTTTACACATCGCAGTGGAACAAGGCCGGAGTGCGGATCTGCGTCCACGGGTTTCTGGGGCTTGACAGCGAAGGGGCGCTGTGCTATACGCAGACGCTGCCGTATTCGATGCGCTGCTGGGGCTGCGGCAGCGGCCCGAAGGGAAGTCTGAACGACAGCCACATCCAGTTCGAGATCTGCGAAACGCTCGCCGACGGCGCGTGGTGCCGCGAGACCTACGCCGCGGCGCTGGAGGTCTGCGCAGAACTCTGCGCTGCGTTCGGCATTGCGCCGGAGGCGGTCGTGACGCACAGCGAGGCTTACGCGGCGGGCTATGCCAGCAACCACGGCGACGTGATGCACTGGTGGCCGCGGCACGGGCTCGGCATGGACGGATTTCGCAGAGAACTGAAAACGATGCTTGAGGAGGATGACAAGATGCTGAACAACGAGGAGAACTATCAGGTGTTCCGCAGCTTTATGGCGCGGTACGAAGCGGAGCAGGGGGCGCTGCCTGCCTCCGACTGGGCGAAAACGGCGTGCAGTATGGCGGTACAGTCCGGGCTGTTTTCCGACGGCAACGGCGACGGGACGCTCGACCGCCCGCAGTCCGCGCTGAAGCGGCAGGAGTTTGCCGCGGTGCTCGACCGGATGGGGGTGCTGGGATGAGCCGGGAAATGAAGGGCTTTTCGAAGCGCATCATCCGCGATATCCGGCCGCTGCTGTGGATCGTGACGCTCAGCGGCGTCGCGCTTGCGTTTCTTGCCGTGCTGCGGGGCTACGCCGGAAGCCTGCCGTGGATCTCCGCGATGGTTTCCCTGCCCTGGACGGCGCACGCCGCGGTTTGCAGCAGCTACATGAATCTGGCAAAATCCGACCACCGCGTCGGCGGCATTACATACGAGACGGCGCGGGCGCACAGCTTTGAGGAGGAAACGATATGACAAGACTTTGGGAGATCTTCGGCGCACTGCTGGGCGGTGCGCTTGCGGGCATTCTGGCTTACGCCGCCTACGCGCTGGTTCCCGCGCTGCGCGACTGGCTCGTTGAGCGCATCGGCAGCGAGGGCGCCGCGGCGGCGGAGCGGGCGGTCACCGTGCTGGTGAAAAGCGCCGACCAGCTTTTTAAGGCGGACGACCCCGACGGCGCGATGCGAAACCGCTACGTCAAAAACGAGCTGGAAAACCTCGGCATTGCGGTGACCGGCCATGTCAACGCGATGATCGAGGCCGCGGTGCTGGATCTGAAGCGATAAGCGCAGAGATTTTTCATTCAGTGGTGGAAAAAATCTGCGCGATGGTGTAAAATACAGAAAAACCCTGCAACGGAGGACAAACGCCATGCTTGCTGCCGACGGCAAACAGTTCATATACGAAAAACCCCAGCTCATCGAGACCATCTGCCAGCTCCGCTTTCCTGCGATCCTCAGCATCGAGACAAAGGAGCCTGCGGAGTTTCAGGACATGATCCGGGAGATGTTTCCGCGCTATCTCTGCCAGACGGAGGCCGTCCCGCAGCCCGGCGGCGCGCAGCCGCAGCAGATGAAAAACCACAGCTTTATCTCCGCAGACGGTACGAGCAAGCTGAGTCTGACCAAGGACTTCATCGCCCTCTCCACCGTCCGCTATCAGGGCTGGGAACGCTTCGCCGGGATGCTGGACAAGCCGCTCGGACAGTTTATCAGCCTGTACCGTCCCGCGTTTTTCGAGCGCATCGGGCTGCGGTACGTCAACGGCATCTCGCGCACGCAGCTCGGACTGGAGGAGTGCCGCTGGAACGACCTGCTGCAGCCGCAGTATCTCGGCATTCTGGACAGCGACGACATTGACGAAGCGACGGTGCGCACCTGCTCGATCGACGTGGAGCGCGCCCTGCCGGACGGCTGCACGACGAAGATGCACGCAGGCCCCGGCAGAGTCCGCCGCAATATGCGCACGCAAAACGGCGGGATCCAGACCGTGCAGGAAAACGAGGTGCGCTTTATGCTCGACCTTGACCTGTTCAGCCTCGGCACCATTCAGCTTGCCGACGCAGCGGAGCGGATGGAAACGCTCCACCGCCATGCGGACGAGACCTTTACCGACGCTATCACCGACACGCTGCACGATGCGATGGAGCCGGTGACGCTCTGAAAAATGAACGAAACGAAAAACCCTCCCGCCGAATCCGGCGGGAGGGTTTGCTTGTCGTATGCAATTCAAAGAATCAGTCAACAACGTAGGGCAGGAGGGCCACCTGACGGGCTCTCTTGATGGCTTCGGTGAGCTGACGCTGATGCATGGCGCAGGTACCGGTTGCACGGCGGGGCAGAATCTTGCCGCGCTCGCTGGTGTACTTCTTGAGCTTGACGGTGTCCTTATAGTCGACAAACGTTGCTTTGTCAACACAGAACTGGCAAACCTTTCTGCGCTTGCGGGTCTTCATATTGCTGTTGTTCTTATCAAAAGCCAAGGCTGAATCCTCCTATCGTAATAGTTTGGTATCGCGGGGCGATCAGAACGGAAGCTCACCGTCCGCGCTGCTGAGGTCAGAGTATGCGGGAGCGCTGTTTGCGCTGTCGAAGCTCTGATACCCGCCGCGGGGCTGATATCCGCCGTCACTGTCGCTGCGATTGTATCCGCCGCCGTTTTCTTCACGGCTGCGCTTGCTTTCACCGAAATAGACGTTGTCCGCAACAACTTCGGCGCTGCGGCGCTTTCCGCCCTCCTTGTCGGTCCAGTCACGGATCTGCAGACGACCGGATACAACGGCCATGCTGCCCTTCGTGAAAAACTTGGACACGAACTCGGCGGTAGAACGCCATGCGACGATGTCGATGAAGTCGGTCTGTCTTTCGCCTCCGTCACGGCCGCCGAAGTCGCGGTCCACCGCCAGCGTGAAGCTGACGACGGGAAGCTGACTCTGCGTGTAGCGGAGTTCGGGATCGCGGGTGAGGCGTCCCATCAGAACAATGTGATTCAACATCCTGAACGCTCCCTCTTACTCGCAGCGAAGCGTGATCAGGCTGCGGATGACGCCGTCGGTGATACCGAGGACACGGTCCAGCTCCGCGGGGAAGTCCGGGCCGCAGGTGAACTTGACGAGAACATAGTAGCCTTCGGTCAGGTAGTTGATTTCGTAAGCGAGCTTGCGCTTACCCATCTCCTCCATTTCGTCAAGCGTACCGTTTGCCTCGACAAGCGCCTTGAACTTTTCGACGATTGCTGCAGTCTCTTCCTCGGTCAGGTTGGGGTTGAGAACATACATGCACTCGTACTTTTCCATGGACTTTGCCATATGTGCACCTCCTTCTGGACGAATGGCCTGCGCCCGAAGCGCAAGCAAGGATAACCCACCTCCAAGGGTGAGCCTTATAATTATACATGAATTATCGGGCTTGTCAACTTATTTTTGTAAAATTGTTCCGGTGGCGTTGTGAAACGTGCCCTCGGCGGTCGCAACCGGCTTTTCCGGGGCGCGCGTGTCCCACATTGCAGCGCGGACATACAGCACGGTGCGGCCTGCCATCGTCGCCTCGGCGCGGACGCGGAGCGTTCCGTCCCCGGGCGCGGGGCGCGGGAAGCAGACATTCAGACTGATGGTTGGTGTGATGTCGCCGGTGAGCGCAAAGGTGAGCGTGCCCATGGCAACATCCATCATCGCGGAGATGATGCCGCCGTGGACGACGCCGTTGCTGTTCTGCTCCCAGAACTGCGCGCGGTATTCGACTGTGACGCAGTGGTTTTCCGGGTCGCAGGCCGCCAGCCGGGGGCCCATCATGGCAAAAACGGTGTCCTTCCGGGTGGTATCCACGCGGGAGACCAGGTCTGCCGCGCGGTCAAGAAAGCATTGTCTGTCAGTTTCGGTCATGTCGGTGTGGTCGCCTCCGTGTTAAGATCAGTTCATATTCGTCAAAGATTTTTATGAGTCATACATAGTATCAGCGCGCAGCCGGAAAATATAAGCGCGCTGCCGTATCCGGCGGGCGGGATCCGGAGAAAGAGAAATCCTTCTCCGTTCCCGGCAGGAACGGAGAAGGATGAAGAAAAGCTCTGCGTTTTCGCGCGGATCAGGCGTCCTCGAGGATGCCGACGGTCTCGGGAATGATGAGCTTCGCGCCCGTCTTGGCGATGACTTCCTCGACGGTGGTGTCATTGGAGATCTCTTCCAGAACGGGGCCGTCCTTCGTGAAGTGAACCACTGCCAGCTCGGAGACGAAATAGTCAACGCACTTGTAGCC
>JAZQNZ010000093.1:0-2166 GCA_045627665.1 Oscillospiraceae bacterium | reverse complement strand
GATTTCATAGATATTTCCCTCTGTCTTTATAGAATTTGAAAACGCGGCAGGCTCATTTTTTCAGAAATGCCCGCAGTGTTCCGATCAGTTCCGGAACATTGATAGGCTTGGCGATATGGCCGTCCATACCTGACTCCATTGATCGTTTTCTGTCCTCTTCAAACGCATTTGCCGAGAGCGCAATGATCGGCAGATGTTCATCGTTCTTTTCCATCTCACGGATTTTTCCGGTCGCTTCATACCCGTCCATGACAGGCATCTGAATATCCATCAGGATAAAGTCATAATAGTCTCCGCCGTTCGCGCGTACTTTTTCTACCGCGATCACCCCGTTTTCGGCCTCTTCAACCACAAGGCCCTCATCCTGCAGAATATCCACCGCGATCTCGCGGTTCAGCTCGTTGTCCTCCACGACGAGAACGCGCCTGCCTGCAAGCGAAAGGCTTCCGGACTCTGCCGCGGTCTCTTCCGCAGGCGCTTCCCCATAGCGTTCAAACGGTAGGAAAACGCGCACGGTCGTGCCTTTTCCGACTTCGCTGTCGATCTCAATTTTCCCGTCCATCAGATCGACCAGATGCTTTGTGATTGCCATGCCGAGGCCCGTACCCTGTACGCCGCTTTCCGTGGAGGAACGCTCGCGCGAGAACTGCTCAAAAATATGCTCGCGGAATTCGGGACTCATGCCGATGCCCGTGTCGGCGACCGTTAAGCAGAAACAGTGCCGTCCGTCCGGGAGATCGTCAAGCTGCTCGGTGGTCTGTGTAATGCGTCCGCCGCTCGGCGTAAACTTGACGGCATTATTGAGAACATTGATCAGCACCTGATTGACGTGCAGCTTATCCGCGCAGATCATATCATTTCGCACATTCACCTGTCGGTGGAAGTATTCGATATTCTTTGCGGCAGTTTCCTGCGAGAACATGAACGCCAGATATTTTCCCTGCTCGCCGACGCTGACCGGGGCGGTCTCGATGCGGGTATTGCCGCTTTCGATCCGGGCAAGATCAAGCACATCATTGACCAGCCGCAGCAGATAATCCTCCGAAAGCAGCACCTTGTCCAGGCAGCCGAGCGCCCGTTCGCGGTCGTCGATATACTTCCGCGCCATGTCGGTAAATCCCTTGATGGCATTGAGCGGCGTGCGGATATCATGGCTCATGTTGAAAAGGAAGGTGCTCTTTGCGTGGTTTGCCTCCTCCGCTTTGGCAAGCGCACGTTCCAGTTCCCTGCTGTACTGCAGTTTTTTCTCCATTTCGCCAAGTTTGATCTCATTGCGGATGATCGCGTCGATATTGCGGAATCCGATGATCACCTTGGTTTTGGAGTTCCTCTCGCGGGCATACTTGAAGCGATGATACTGCGGCCGCCCGTCAATGAGCATTTTGATGTCAAAGATATATACCGGGTGCTCTCTCAGCTCGGCAAGGATGCGCTCTTTCGACGCGATCTCTTGAAAAAGCTGCAGTTCCTCCGGGACGATATAGCGGTCGCAAAAGGTCATCATACGCTGCATTTCGGTTGCATTCTCGCCGAGGTCGGAAACCAGCTCCGCCAGCTTCGGCAAGACGCGGCAAGTCGTCATTTCATCCTTTGCCGTGTCAATCACGCCGATAAACTCATAGTCGTCCGCAAGCGAGGCCACGATGGAAGCTTCCTGCAGCTTTTTCCGACGATACAGGCTTTCCTGACGTTCGCGTGTCAGCGATTCGATGTCCTCAAAGCCGACGGCAACATGGTCTTCGTCCGCGCCGCGGATGATATGCACCTTGACATGGCGCTGCTCGCCGCCCGTCATTTCTTTGAAGGCGTAAGAAAAAGAATTCACCTTTTTCAGCCGCTTGCGAATATTCCACGGCGAAACCTGATAGAGCAGCGTGGCACGGTCCTCCTCGAGAACGCAGTCCTCCGCATGGTTTCGCATAAAGCTCTGGAAGTTTTCGCTGCCGTAGCGGCGGACATGGTCTCCGCAGGCGCGGAACACGCGGAACGAGCCGTCGCGCAGATCGACGTAATACGCGGAAAGCAGGCTTTCGAGAAAATAGTCGGAAAACTGCCTGGAGCGTTCCAGACTCTCCTCCCGCTGCTCAAGCAGGTGCTGGATTTCCACCGTCTGCGTAATATCCTGATGGCTGCCTTCAAGACGGACGAAGTCCGTGTAATCCGTGT
>JAZQNZ010000092.1:0-4633 GCA_045627665.1 Oscillospiraceae bacterium | reverse complement strand
CGACGCCTGGATCTCCGACGACCGCGCAGCGCAGCGCACAGACTATGCCTCTCTCCCCAACGTCAACGGTCTCGTCCGCATGGCCGCTTCCGGCGGTTTTCAGCCTTTTGGCTACATCCGGGACGGCGAGCTTGTCGGACTGGACATTGATCTGATGATCCGTTTCTGCGAAGAAAAGGGCTTCGCGCTTGAGGTGGACGATCTCAACTTCTCCGCAATCATCCCCTCGCTCGGCACGACCTGCGATATGAGCGCAAACGGCTTCAGCATCACGGAAGAGCGAAAAGAACAGGTCTACTTCTCCGAGCCGTACTACGAGGGCGGCGTCGTGATGGTCGTCAAGGCGGATGCTGCTGCGCAGCCGGGCTTTTTCGCTCGTCTTGCCTCCAGCTTTGAAAAAACCTTTATCCGCGAACAGCGCTGGAAAATGATCGTGCAGGGCATCGGCACCACGGTGTATATCTCCCTTTTCTCCTCCGTGTTCGGCACGCTTCTCGGCTTCGGCATCTGTATGCTCCGCCGGACGAAGCGGCGTCTGATCTGTGCCGTCACCACGGTGTACATCCGCATACTTCAGGGAACGCCGCTGGTCGTGATCCTGATGGTGATGTTCTACCTTGTTTTCCCCCGCAGCGGCCTCTCGGGTGAATGGGTTGCGATCATCGCTTTCTCCATGAATTTTGCCGCATACGTCAGCGAAATGCTCCGCACCGGCATTGAAGCCGTCGACATCGGGCAGACGGAGGCCGCGCTCGCGCTTGGCTTCACCCGTTCCCGCGCGTTCTTCAAATTTGTCATGCCGCAGGCCGCGCGCCGATTCCTCCCGGTCTTCAAGGGCGAATTCATCTCCCTTGTCAAAATGACCTCCGTTGTCGGTTACATCGCCGTGCAGGACCTCACCAAAATGAGCGACATCATCCGCTCGCGCACCTACGAGGCGTTTTTCCCGCTGATTTCCACGGCACTGATCTACTTTATCATTTCCTCGATCCTTTCCGGTCTGCTGCGCTGCGTGGAGCTTCGCGTGGAGCCTGACCGCAAAAACCGGACTGTCAAGGGGGTAACGCTGCAATGATCCGAATCTGCCATCTGAAAAAAGAATACGAGGCCGCAACGCCGCTTCTCGACGTCAATGCCGAGATCAGCGACGGCGAGATCATCTCCGTCATCGGCCCCTCCGGCACCGGCAAATCGACGCTTCTGCGCTGTCTCAACCTTCTGGAGACGCCCACTGCGGGCCAGATCTTCATCGACGGCGAGGAGATCACGGACAAAGCGTGCAAGGTGCATCTGCTCCGCCGCAAGATGGGCATGGTGTTCCAATCCTTCAACCTCTTCAACCATCTGAACATCATTGAAAACATTATGGCGGGTCCCGTGGAGCTTCTGGGCAAAACGCGGCAGGAGGCCTACGACGCCGGCATGGAGCTGCTGCGCTCCGTCGGTCTCGCGGACAAGGCGCTCGCCTTCCCGGACGAGCTTTCCGGCGGGCAGAAGCAGCGCGCCGCCATTGCGCGGACGCTCGCCATGGAGCCGGAGATTCTCCTGTTTGACGAGCCCACCAGCGCCCTTGACCCCACCATGATCGCAGAGGTGCTCGCCGTCATCCGCAATCTCGCCAAGCGCGGTCTGACCATGATCATCGTCACCCACGAGATGCAGTTTGCGCGCGATGTTTCCACCCGCATTTTCTACATGGACGCCGGAGAGATATACGAGGACGGCACGCCCGACCAGATCTTCAACCACCCCCGCCGTGAGCGGACACGCCAGTTCATTCTCCATCTCAAAGTGCTGGAAGAGCAGATCACCTCCCGCAACTTTGACTTTATCGGCGTCAACACCCGCATCGAGGAATTCGGCCGCAAGCACATGATGAGCCAGAAAATGATCCGCAGCGCCATGGTCATCTTCGAGGAAATGTGCGTTCAGACGATCCTGCCCCGTCAGGGCGACAATGTCTCCATCACCTTCACCATGGAGTACGGTGAGCAGAGCGGCGAAGCAACGCTTCTGCTCCGCTGGCACGGCGACCGCTTCGACCCGCTTTCCGAGGGAGATAAGCTTCCCATTCTGCTTGCAAAAAACGCCGCGTCGTCTCTCAGCTATACCTACGATCCGGAGGTTCCCTTTGCAAACATTCTGACCGCCGCACTGAAATAAGGCGGAATGAAGTAATGCAGAAAAACAGCCGCCCTCCGAGTCAACGGAGGACGGCTGTTTTATATGAAAAACTATTTTAGGTTTTGAAATACTGCGGATTTTTCCTGTAAAAGGACTTCTTGTCCTCTTGCATCTCTTCCTCCGCCTTTTTCAGAAGATTCAGAATCTCAGAGCCGTAGCCGTGCTGGATTCCGATGGCAGCCGGCTCGTTTTTCTCCTCGTTTTCCTCACGAAGCGCGTTCACGCGCTGATAAAACATACCGTCCCCGACGCCGTCGATCAGCGCAACGAACTCGTCGCCGCTGATGCGGTAAATATCCTCCTGTCGGAAATGCTTGGCAAGCATCTTTGCAAACGAAACGATCAGCTCATCGCCCGCCTTGTGTCCGAAATGATCGTTTACGAATTTCAGACCGTTCAAATCGCAAAAAACGACACCGACACGTGCAGCGGGACGCAGGGAAGCCAGCCGCTCGTCATAGGCGCGGCGGCTCAGCAGACCGCTGAGCGGATCGTTTTGGGATATTTCTCGAATGATCTGTTCCTGCATCCGGAACGCATTCACCTCGCTGACCTGCATCAGGACATAGACGGCAACGACGGAAATCGCCGCAGCGGGATAGATCAGCCCAAGCCGCGGGAACCAGATCTCCGTCAACTGCGCCAGCACCGGAAGCAAAAGATAGATGATTCCGATGGTCGTATCGTGCCTTCCGAGTGCCTTGCTGCAGCGAAGCGCCAGCAGCCCGATATACACCATGGTGGCAAGTGTGTAATGCCGGCTGACAAAATACCAGTCGCCCGCCAGAAAAACGCCGTTTTCAATGGTGAACACATGGCCGAGGCAGGAACCGGCGATCAGGAAAGCGGTTCCGCAGACATTGAAGATCACAGCGGCATAACAATACCAGTTGGAAAATTTCTGCTTTTCATTGATGCAGGCCGCCATATATCCGATAAACATCACCGCGATCCACGGTCCGACCGCAAGCGGCAGCAGATTCAGCACAAACAGCAGCCGATCGCCGCATTTTCCGCTCATACCGCAGGCCCATGCAAGCAGATCGCTGATCAGTAATACCAGCGTCACAACCACGCACGCGGTATATTGATTGTTTTTCGGGCGCTTTGTGTGCGTTTCGAAAATACAGCCGTACAGAATGGTCAGCAGCATGAAGATGCAGACTGCATCCATGGAAATGACTGCAACACCCATGCTGTCAACTCCTTTCCGTGCAAAAAATAACGAGTGTCCACTACAAGTGGACAATTCGTGGATTTTCTCAAGAATATTCTTCCAAACAACATTATACCTAATAATTAAATTTTTTCAATACTAATTTAAGTTTTATTTCGACAATTATTATGCTTCTTTTAAGAAAAATGTCGAATTTTCATTGAAAGCACTATATTTCTGCGCTATACTGTTCCTGCTCGTCCGCAGCGCCGAATTTGATCTTTATCCTCCCATTGTGCGCGGTGCACAATGGCAAAACCGCCGAATTGAGGTGAATGCACATGTCCGCCCCTGAGCGCCGTACCGTCCTGCGCGCACTGCGCGCCGCCTTCCCCCGCACCATTCCGATCCTTGCCGGATTTCTGTTTATCGGGCTTGCCTACGGCGTGTATATGAACGTATCCGGCTTCAGCTTTCTCTACCCCGCCGTGATGAGCGTCCTCATCTTCGGCGGATCTCTGGAATTTCTCGCGGTGTCGATGCTGCTGTCGAAGTTTGCTCCGCTGTCCGCGCTGCTTGTCGCGCTGATGGTGCAGGCGCGGCTCCTCTTTTACGGCATTGCGATGCTGGATAACTACCGCGGCCTCGGCTGGAAGCGTCCCTACCTCATCTACGGCTTGTGCGACGAGACCTTTTCCATCAACTGCACGGCAGAGATTCCGGATGGCGTTGACCGCGGCTGGTTCTATTTTTTCGTCACGCTGCTCAACCAGCTATACTGGTTTGCCGGCGCAACGCTGGGCGGCCTGCTCGGCAGTCTCTTCACCTTCAACACCGACGGCCTGGACTTTGTGATGACCGCCATGTTCGTCGTCATCTTCATTGACCAGTGCCGCAAGGAAAAGCAGCCCTGGACCGCCCTGATCGGACTCGGCTCGTCCATAGTCTGTCTGCTTGTTTTCGGGGCAGACACCTTCATTATCCCGTCAATGGTGTGCATTTTTTCATTTCTTGTCCTGTTCAGGAAACCGATTGCAAAGGCAGGTGATTTTCAATGACGATCCCGCAGCAGATCCTCACGATCGCCATGTGCGTTCTCGGCACGCAGATCATGCGTGCGCTTCCGTTTCTTGTTTTCTCTTCGGAAAAGCCCACGCCCCGCTTCGTGCAGTATCTCGGCAAGGCGCTGCCCGCCGCCGTATTCGGTATGCTGATCGTCTACTGTCTCCGCGGCGTGAATGTCGCCTCCGGCGCCCACGGTCTGCCGGAGCTGATCGCCATCGCAGTCACCGC
>JAZQNZ010000091.1:0-9698 GCA_045627665.1 Oscillospiraceae bacterium | reverse complement strand
CTCGCGCGAATGCACAACGATGGATGTATCTTCACGCAGCGGCAGCATCGAAACGGTCTCGCCATCGACAGTGACGACCGCTTCCCCGCCCGATCGGCGTGTCAGCATCAAGCAGCCCTGGACAGCGCCCGCAAGGACAATCAAGGATAGGATCAGCAATATATCATTTTTGATCTTCTTATTTTTCATACGCAGATTATATAACAAAAGCTGCCGGAACTGCAAGTCCCGGCAGGTTTTGTGACTGTCAGAATAATCGTGCCCATCAGTATGACGGGAAGGAAAAAAGTGTGAAAGAAACCCAGGAAGGGTGTCTTTTACGTTAAATCCTGCGATTTACAAAACTTTTTCAAGTTTTGTAAATCGTTTCAGCGTGTCAAAAAGACTTTTTTGCCACGCTGAAAGCTGCCGGAACTGCAAGTCCCGGCAGCTTTACCGTAATGCTCAGATCAAACCTTGTTGCCCTTGAGAATGCATTTGCTCGGGCAGACTTCGCTGCAGGTGCCGCAACCGGTGCATTTGCTGTCGTCAACCGTCGGGAGATTGTTGACGATGGTAATTGCCTCGATGGGGCATTTCTTGGCGCACAGCGTGCAGCCGATGCAGCCGGCAGAGCAGACGTTCTTGACTGCCGGGCCTTTGTCATGGCTGGAGCAGGAAACGAAAACTTCGATTTCCTTGGGCAGAACCTCAATAATCCCCTGCGGGCAGGTTCTGGCGCAGGCGCCGCAGCCCATGCAGCGAATATCATTGATATGTGCGATCCCATTGATGATATTGATGGCCTGCTCAGGGCAGACGGAAGCGCAGTCGCCGTAACCGAGGCAGCCGAAGTGGCAGGCGCCGTCGCCGCCGAACAGCAGCTTAACGGCAGCGCAGGTATGCGCGCCTTCAAAATCATCCTTCTTGTGGGTGGCGGCGCAGTTGCCGCGGCAGTGAACGAAAGCATTCACTTCCGCCACAGCCTCGAAGCTGACTCCCATGGTCTCAGCGACCTGACGGGCGACATCCTGACCACCTGCGACGCATTTGTTGGTCTTGGGTTCTTCCCCTGCGGCGAGGGCAGCGGCGTAACCGTCGCAGCCGGCGTAACCGCAGGCGCCGCAGTTGGCGCCGGGAAGGCAGGCACGGATCGCGGGAAATTTTTCATCCACGGGAACCGCCATGTACTTCGAAGCAAGCACCAGCAGCAGTGCGCAGACGACGCCGATGCCTCCAAGCACGAGAACAGCGATCAAAACAGGATTCATTACCGCGCACCTCCTTAACCGAAGAGCTTATCGGCAATGCCGGTGAAGCCCATAAAGGTCATACTGGTCAGCGCAGCGGAGATCAGCGTGATGGGCAGGCCCTGCCAGTTTTTGGGCGGCTTTGCGCGCTCAACAGCCTTGCGTACGCCGCAGAATAGGATCAGTGCCAGACCGAAGCCGACGCCGGCAGAGAAACCGTCCACGCAGCTCTCAAGGAAGTTGTAATTCTCGGAGATATTGAGCAGCGTGACAGCAAGAACGGCGCAGTTTGTGGTGATCAGAGGGAGATAAATGCCGAGCGCGTTGTACAGCGGCTTGACGAATTTCTTCAGGAAGATCTCAACGAACTGCACAAGGGCGGCAATAACGAGAATGAAGATAATGGTGGAGAGATATGCAATGCCAAGCGGCACCATAATGTAAGTATAGATGAGCCAGGTAACAGCAGAGGCAAGCGTCATGACGAAGATGACGGCACCGGACATACCGATGCAGGAGTCAAACTTCTGAGAAACGCCCAGGAAGGGGCAGATAGCGATGAACTGCACCAGAACATAGTTCTGCGTAAAGATCATCATGAACGCGATCATCAGAATCTTGGTCATACGGCAGCGCCCTCCTTTTCAACTGTTTCCTGCGCCTTGCCCTCGGCAATCGCAATATTGTCGGCCTTGTTTTCGCAGCCGAGGTTGCAGTTTCCGCATTCGCCGTCGCAGCCGATGCGGGGATCAAACTTCTTGCCCTTCTTCGACATGCAGCGGATCAGGATCGCCATTGCAGCGGCAAAGCAGAAAAATCCGCCGGGAGTCTGCGTGATGATGCCGATCTGATAGCCTTCGGGGATGATGCGAGCGCCGAGCAGCGTACCGCTGCCGACCAGCTCACGGAATACGGCGATGCACCCGATCACAAGCGTATAGCCGATGCCCATGCCGAGACCGTCCAGCAGAGAATCGAGAACGCCGTTCTTGCTTGCAAACATCTCAGCGCGGCCGAGGACGATGCAGTTGACGACGATCAGTGCAAGGAACACGCCGAGGGAGTTATACAGATCGGGCAGAAACGCCTGAACGACCATCTGCACCAGCGTAACGAAGGTTGCGATCACGACGATGAAGCACGGGATACGGATCTTGTCGGGGATGACCTTGCGCAGCAGCGAGATGACAACGTTGGAGCCGACGAGAACGAAGGTCAGCGCAGCGCCCATGCCGAGTGCGCCGGAGAGAGTCACGGAAATCGCAAGGACGGAGCAGCAGCCGAGCAGAAGGATGAGAACGGGGTTTTCCTTAAAGATACCGTTCGTAAAAATCTGCCATTTCGATTTTTTCATAGTAACCCCTCCCCCTTACTTGATCCGGTCAAACGCAGCAAGCGCCGCGCTGACGCCGGTCTTGACAGCGGTGCTTGAATACGTTGCGCCGGAAATGGTATCGACCGCATCGCAGTTGCCGGAAAGACCGAGATACTTGTCGGTGTAGGCAGACTGACCGGCCTTGGAGCCGACGCCGCTCGTTTCTGTGGTAACGTTTGCGGAGAGTCCGACGACCTTGCCGTCCGGACTGAGACCGACGGTAACGGTCACATCGCCGCCGTAGCCCTTGTTTGCTGCGGTGATAACGTAGCCCTTGCCGGAATCCTCCCGAAAAGCGCCGGTAATGCCGAGGGCTGCGGTGTCGCAGTCGATCTCGGTAAAGCTCTCCGCGCCTTCGAGAACTGCCTTACGGGTCTGCTCAGCGGCGATCCGGGTGTTCTCCTCAATGATGGGTGCGGTGATGGAGTTGGTGAAGCCGAGCAGCGCGGAAACCACAAGGCAGATGATCAAAAGCACGATGATCGGCTTGATCATTTCATTAAAAGTATTGTTTTTCATTTCTCAACTGCACCTCCCAGGGGTTTATTCATGGTGAGATCGTTGATATAGGGAACCAGAATGTTCATAAGCAGAATGGCAAACGTCACGCCTTCGGCATAGTTCCCGAACACACGGATGGCAGCGGTCACGAAGCCGCAGCCGATTCCGAAGATCACCTTGCCCTTGTTGGTAAAGGGGCTGGTGACATAGTCGGTTGCCATGAAGATGCTGCCGAGCATCACGCCGCCGGCAAACAGGCTCAGCACAGGCTGTGCGCCGCCGAAGAGCCAGCTGAACAGCACAAGGCTCGCCATATAGCAAAGCGGAATGATGGGTTTGATGACCTTGCGAATGACAAGGTAAATGCCGCCGAGCAGGAGCGCCGCAGCGCATACCTCACCGATCACGCCGCCGTGCAGACCGAGGAAAAGCTGAGGGAAGCTGCTCCAGTCAAGCTGATCCATCATGGTCAGCGGAGTCGCGGTGGTCACAGCGTCAGCCGCGCCGGAGATCAGGCCGCCGGCAATTCTCGGAACGGCATACGTGGTCATCGGCGTGGTAAAGGAAAACATGATGACAACACGGCCGACCAGCGCGGGGTTCATGAAGTTGCAGCCGAGCCCGCCGAAGAGCATCTTCACAACGATGATCGCGGCGATGTCGCCGACAAGAAGCTGCCAGATCGGCATACCGACCGGGACATTATATGCAAGGAGGATGCCGGTCACGACCGCAGAGAGGTCGCCGACCGTGATTTCCATGTGCATGAGCTTTTCCCAGATAAACTCACACAGAACGCAGGCAACCGCGGAAACGCAGACGAGCAGCAGCGCGCGGAAACCGTACAGAACCACGGAAGCGATCAGTGCGGGAATGAGCGCGATAATCACATCGAGCATGATCTTCTGCGTCGTGCGCTCACTTCTGAGATGCGGAGAAACGCTGACAGTCATTGTATTCATTTTGCAGCCGCCTCCTTCTCTGCCGCAATCGCGGCTTTTCTATCGGCTTCGGCCTTCTGCGCCGCGTTATAGGCGTTCAGAACGCCCTTGGCGAGCTTGTTGGTCTCCACCAGACGGTGCTTTGCCGGGCAGACGAACGCGCAGCAGCCGCACTCCATGCAGAGGTTGACCTTGAGCTTTTTGAGCATTTCGCCGTCTTTCTTTTCAAATGCCTGCTCGATCGCGGTGGGCATCAGATTCAGCGGGCAGGCGTCCACGCAGCGGCCGCAGCGGATGCAGGCGGACGGCTTGGGCAGAACGGCGTCAGCCTCCGCAAAGCACAGGATCGCGCCGGTGTTTTTCACAACGACCTGATTGACGTCGGGAACGGAAACGCCCATCATCGGGCCGCCGAGAATGATCTTCTTCGGCTCGCACTTGAATCCGCCGGTAAACTCAACAACATCGCTGACGGAGGTGCCGATGGGAACGATGACGTTCATCGGATTTTTGATCGCGCTGCCGTCAACCGTGACATACTTCTCGACAAGCGGCATACCGGTCTGAATGTAGCGGGTGATCGAAACAAGCGTAGAGGTGTTCATGACGATACAGCCGACGTCGATGGGCAGCTTGCCCTCGGGCACGATGCGTCCGGTCGTGTTGTGGATGAGCACCTTTTCGCCGCCCTGCGGGTAAAGTGCGGGCAGCGCATTGACTTCAACATTCTCCAGCGCGGCAGTCAGCTCCTTCAGAACGCTGACACACTTCGGTTTGTTGTTTTCGATGCCGATGATGATCTTCGCATTGGGATAATATGTTTTGAGGAGGCGGATCCCATCCACCAGAAGCGCGGAATCGTCCAGCATGGTGCGGGTATCCGCAGTGATGTAAGGCTCGCATTCCGCGCCGTTGATGCAGATATACTCAACCTTTTCAGCTTCCACATTCAGCTTAACGGCCGTCGGGAAACCCGCACCGCCGAGGCCGACAACGCCGCTGTCGCGCACGGCATTGACAAAGCTCTGGAGATCGGTGACCTCGGGAGCCCGGATTCCCTCATAAACGGTCTGTGCGCCGTCCGTCTCGATCACGATGGACTGGCAGGTCGCGCCGTGGAAAAGAAGCATCTGATCGATCTTCTTCACTTTACCGGAAACGCCCGAGTAGACCGGGGACGAGACGAAGCCGCCCGCCTCGGCGATGAGCTGTCCGACCTTGACCTCGTCCCCGGACTTGACCACGGGATTTGCAGGCTTGCCGATGTTCATGGACATCGGGATCGTGACAACAGCCGGCACCGGCATCCGCGTCGGCACACACTCTGCAGTGTTTTTGCGGTGCGGAACATGAGCACCGTGCAGAATTCTGATTGACACTGTTGTTCCTCCTTGCTATAATAACAGTAATTTTAAATTTGTCTTTGGATTTTCAGCGCAAATACGAATGTGTTCGTTTTTATCAGGATTTAGATAAATTTTATCACTATTTTCGTTCAAACGCAAGGAGCAATCAATGCCAAAGAGAATTAAATTCGTCATAATTCGATTCATTTTTTTTATGACAATTATTTCGCTCCTTTTTCTCACATCCTGCGGGAGAAAAGATGAACCGAAAACAATTCAGTCTTTTCTTTTGGATACGATCGTCAGCGTCACTTACTACTCCGATTCCGACCGCGCTGCCGCCGAAGCTGCACTGAAGCTCTGCAGCAGTATGGAGTCGGTTTTCTCCAGAACGCGGCCGGACAGCGAGCTGTACCGTCTGAATGAATCCGGCAGCATGGAGGTCTCTGACGATCTGCTTGCCGTGATTACCCTTGCGCTGGATTTCAGCAGCGAGACCGATGGCCGTTTTGACCCGACGATGGGCGGCGTCAGCGCGCTCTACGCTTTTTCGTCCGAATCCCCCGCCTGCCCCGATCAAGCCGAGCTTGCCGAAGCGCTCTTGCATACCGGCTGGGAAAAAGTGATCGTGAACGGCAGAACGGTCACACTGACCGATCCCGCTGCGGAGCTGGATCTCGGTGCCGCCGCAAAGGGCTATATCGCCGATCAGATGAAGTCTCTGCTGCTCCGGCGCGGCGTTGCCCACGCGATCATCAATCTCGGCGGCAACATTCTCTGCCTCGGTACGAAGCCGGACGGATCGGCGTATCGTGTCGGCGTACAGTATCCCGACCGCAGCAGCAGCGACACTGTGGAAACCGTTTCCGTTTCGGACATGAGCATCGTTACCAGCGGCGTGTACCAGCGGTTTTTTGAGGAAAACGGCAAAGTCTTTCATCACATTCTCGATCCTCTGACCGGCGACAGCGTGCGAAACGGTCTCTCCGCCGTCACGGTTGTCGGCCCGTCGAGTGCGCTGTGTGACGTGCTGTCCACCTCATGCTTCGCCCTCGGGCTGGAGGACGGCATGGCGCTTATCAACAGTACGGATGGCTACTATGCCCTGTTTATCACGGATGATCTTTCCCTGCATTATTCGGACGGATTTCAGGAATCGCTCATCAAATAATGTCGTTTCATCGAAAAGACCGGTATTGCATTGCGCAATACCGGTCTTTTTTTGCAAACGCAGCCATATACTCCGTTGAGGTGATGGACTTGCTGATGACATGGATCTGGCTCGCCATGACAGCCGCGGCGATCCTTTACGGTGCGGCAAACGGAACAATGAGCGCCGTATCGGCTGCAATTACGGAAGGGGCCGGCAGCGCGGTAACGCTCTGCATCGGCATCGCAGGCGCGGTCTGCTTGTGGTCCGGCGTGATGGAAGCGATGCGGCAGGGCGGGATCCTTGATGCGCTGACGCGCCTGCTCCGTCCGCTGCTGCAGCGGATCTACCCCGAAAGCTTCCGGGACCGCGCCTGCGGCGATGCGGTCACGCTGAATTTCACCGCGAATCTTCTCGGGCTCGGCAATGCGGCAACGCCTGCCGGACTCCGCGCGGCAGAGCGTATGTGCAGTCTCTCCGGCGCAGATACGGCAAGCGACGAAATGTGCCGCCTTGTTGTAATGAACACCGCCTCCGTTCAGCTCATCCCCGCGACCGTCGCCGCCCTCCGCGCCTCCCTCGGGGCGCAGTCGCCGTTTGATATTCTCCCGTGCGTGTGGATCACGAGTCTTTGCTCCGTATCGGCAGGGCTTCTTGTCTCAAAGCTGCTGGAGCGCTTCACACGATGACAGAGCTAATTGTTCCCGTGCTGCTGCTTGCAGTCGCGGCGTACTGTACTTATCGAAAGACGGACTTTTATCATGCCATGCTGACCGGCGCAGCCGACGGCCTTCAAGTCATTCGATCCATCCTGCCGCCCCTCATTGCGCTCCTGTCCGCCGTTGCAATGCTCCGCGCCTCCGGCGCGCTGGACGCCCTTGCCCGTTTGCTTACTCCCCTGTTGACGCTGCTCGGGATTCCGCCGGAAACTGCGGCGCTGATTTTTCTGCGCCCGTTCAGCGGCAGCGGAGCGCTTGCGGTCGGCAGCGAGATCATGAAAAGCGCAGGCCCGGACTCCCGCCTCGGCAGAACGGCAGCCGTGATGCTCGGCAGCACCGAGACGACGTTTTATGTAATCAGCGTCTATTTCGGCTCGCAGAAAATCAAAAAGACCCGCCACGCGGTGCCTGCGGCACTGGCGGCGGATCTGACGGGTTTTATTATGGCTGCGCTGACTGTGCGCCTGTTTTTCCGGTAAAATCAAAGGAATCTGTCCAGAAGCATCGACCAGAGCGGAATGGTCAGGATGCAGCAGAGCGTTGAGATCACGACTGTGTAGCCGCCGACGACGCGCGCTTCCACCGCATCGGGATTATAGCGCAGCAAAAACGTCGGGAGGAAGGACGCGACCGGCATCGCAAAATAATACATCGTCGCTTTGATAATATCGTGATCGACGCCAAGCAAGGCTTCAACCGCAACGATCACCGCCGGGATCACCAGAAGCCGCAGAACCGCAACGACAAACACGCAGGGATACTTCAAAATTCCGGACCATTTCGCGTCAGCAATGATGATGCCGCAGAGGATGAGCCCAAGCGGAGACGCCATGTTGCCAAGCGTGGTCAGTGCGCTGCGGAGGACTTCGGGGAGCGGAAGCTGCGTGATATACAGGATAAACCCGATAAACACGGCGACGACCGGCGCGCAGATAAACTGCCGCAGCGTCTGCCGGACGTTCAGCTTTTCATTTCCGCTGCCGAGCAGCAGCGGTGCGCCGCCGTAGAAAACGATCCGAACCGGCAGAGTAAAGATGAGATAATTGAACGCCCCGCGCGCACCGTAAATCTCCGAAACAACCGGAAGACCGAGGAGCGTGAAGTTCGTAAACAAAAGCGCAAAGCGTACGGTTTTCCGCAGCATCGGCTCCATGCGCCGCGTGCAAAGCGTCACGACAATGTAAACGGCTGCCAGACCGCCGACGGCCAGCAGGATCAGCAGCGGACAGTTCAGCAGATCATCCACGGAAAAGTCCAGATCGAAGGAATTGATAATCATGCACGGCAGCGGGATCGCCATCAGGAATTTAGAAAGCATCTTATCAAATCCGTCTGCGATCACCTTCAGCCGTCTCGCAGCGTAGCCGACAGCAACGAACAATATTAACTTCACTGTAAGCTGCAAAACCGTCATAGTAAAGCTTCCTTGTGTGAATGCGTACCGGACGGCAGAGTCGTCCGATGACGAATCAATCTGTTACATTTTGTCCGGTGCGGACACGCCGATGATGGACAGGCCGTTTTCAATGACGCGGCGCGTGCAGTCCGAAAGCAGGAGTCTTGCCCGGGCAACATTCTCGTCCGCACCCTTGATGCGGCATTCGTTGTAGAAGCGGTGAAAGCGCGCGGAAAGCTCGGTGACATAGCTCCCGATGCGGCTGGGATTATAGTCGCGCGCAGCAAGACGGATCTCCTCCGGCAGCGCGGAAAGCTGCTTGATGAGGTCGCGCTCAAAGTCCGTGTTCAGCAGAGAAATATCCGCCTCGGCTGCAGCGGGAACGGTCAGACCTTCCGCAGCAAGGTTGGAGAGCATCGTGCAAATGCGTGCATGCGCGTACTGAACGTAATACACCGGGTTTTCGCTGTCCTGACGGACGGCGAGACCGAGGTCAAAGACCATCTGGCTCTCCGGCTTGGAGTTGAAAAACCAGCGCGCGGCATCCACGGGGATCTCGTCGAGCAGATCGCTCAGAGAAATGGCCTTGCCTGTGCGCTTGCTCATTCGGACGACTTCGCCGTCGCGCAGGAGCTTTACGAGCTGCATCAGGACTATATCCAGGCGATTTTCACCGTCGAGACCGAGCGCATCCATCGCGCCCTTCAGACGCGCGACATGACCGTGATGGTCAGCGCCCCAGATATTGATCACCTTGTCAAAACCGCGGACCTCGAATTTGTTCCGATGGTAAGCGATGTCGGCGGCAAAATAAGTATAAAACCCGTTGGCGCGGCGCAGAACGTCGTCCTTGAGACCGAGCTTTTCAATGTCCTCAGGCGTTTTTCCCGCGGCAAGCAGTTTGTCGCCGAGGATTTTGGAGGTATTCAGCCACACGGCGCCGTCCTTTTCGTAGGTATAGCCCATCTCAGTCAGCTTCGCAACGGAGTCCGCCACAAAGCCGGATTCGTGCAGAATGGACTCATAAAACCACTCATCATA
>JAZQNZ010000090.1:0-10066 GCA_045627665.1 Oscillospiraceae bacterium | reverse complement strand
CCGTACGAAAAGCTCTCGAAGAAAAAGCAGCAGGAGCTGAACGCCAAAAAGCGGGGAAGCTGGGGCGGACTCAACCCCGTCACACGCAAAAGCGCCAATCCGAAAGCGTACAACCGGAAAAAGGCTCAAAGGGGGATGCGGGATCCCGACTTTGAGCCTTTTGCTTTTTATATGGTAATCGTTCCTGCCTCATACGAAATCTGCGCCGCTGCGGCGGATACATGAAAGCAGGACAGGATTTGCCTTGCTTTCGTCAGGTTTCAGTATCAGATGCGGCTGACGCCGGACGCCACGGCAGCTTCCGCCACCGCTGCAGCCAACGCCGGACGCACGCGCGGATCGAAGGCGGCGGGGATAATGTAGTCCTCGTTTAGCTCCTCCTCGGGGATCAGCGCTGCCAGCGCCTTCGCCGCGGCGAGCTTCATTTCCTCGTTGATCGTGCTGGCGCGGACATCAAATGCGCCGCGGAACAGCCCGGGGAAGGCGAGCACATTGTTGACCTGATTCGGAAAATCGCTGCGCCCGGTGCCGACGACGCGCGCTCCCGCCGCTTTGGCGAGGTCGGGCATAATCTCCGGTACGGGGTTTGCAAGAGCGAACACGATCGCGTCGCGGTTCATGCTGTGCACCATTTCCTCCGTCACGATGCCCGGCTGCGATACGCCGATAAACACGTCCGCGCCGCACAGCGCCTCCGCAAGACCGCCGCTGCGTCTGCCGCGGTTGGTCAGGCGCGCCATCTCCTCCTTGGCCCAGTTCATCCCCGCCGTGCGGCCTTCATAGATGATGCCCTTGCTGTCCAGCAGCAGCATATCCTTTACGCCGACATTCAGGATCATCTTGCCGATCGCCGTACCCGCCGCGCCTGCGCCGTTGATGACGACCGTAATGTCCTCCATGCGCTTGCCGACAATCTTCAGCGCGTTCATCAGACCGGCAAGGACGATGATCGCAGTGCCGTGCTGGTCGTCATGGAACACCGGAATATCCAGCGACTCCTTCAGCCGGCGCTCGATCTCAAAGCAGCGCGGTGCGGAGATATCCTCCAGATTGATGCCGCCCACCGTGGGCGCAAGCATCTGGCAGAAGCGCACGATCTCGTCCGGGTCCTTGCTGTCCACGCAGATGGGGAAGGCGTCCACGCCGCCGAACTCCCGGAACAGAACGCATTTTCCGTCCATGACGGGCAGACCTGCCTCCGGGCCGATGTCGCCGAGACCGAGCACGGCGGTGCCGTCGGAAACAACGGCGACCATGTTGCCCTTGAACGTATAATCGTACACGGCGGCCTTATCCTTTGCAATCTCGCGGCAGGGCTCCGCAACGCCGGGGGTGTATGCCAGCGCAAGGCTCTCCGCATTGTTGACAGGCGCTTTGGAATAGGTTCCGATCTTGCCTTTGCACTGCCTGTGCAGCGCCAGTGCTTCCTCTTTCAGTGCCATAACGGTATGCTCCTTTATTTCATCGTCATTTTCTCTCGTATTTTTCGCGTCCCTCACGGTAAAGGTCGCGCCCGAAGCAGTCATTCACAACGGTCACGGGGAAGTTTTCCACGCGCAGGCGGTAAACCGCCTCTGCGCCCAGCTCCGGAAACGCGATGACCTCCGCCTCGCGGATGGCTTCGGAAAGCAGCGCGCCCGCGCCGCCCACCGCGGCAAAATACACCGCCGTGTTCTTCACAATGCTGTCCCTGACCTCACTTTTCCGCGGCCCCTTGCCGATCATGCCCTTTAGACCCAGCTCCAGAAGTCTGGGTGCGTAGGCGTCCATGCGTCCGCTCGTGGTCGGGCCCGCCGAGCCGATCACCGCACCGGGCTTTGCCGGGCACGGGCCGACGTAGTAGATCACCGCGCCGCGCAGGTCAAACGGCAACGGCTCGCCGCGGTCGAGCATCCGGCAAAGGTAAAGGTGCGCTTCATCGCGCCCGGTATAGATGGTGCCGCTGAGAAACACGCGGTCGCCGGTGTGCAGCGAGCGGACGATCTCGTCCGTCAGCGGAAGCTGAATGTGTCTTTCTTCCATATCAGCGCCCCTTTCCGTCAGATCACCGCCGTGCGGTGGCGCGCCGCATGGCACTGCAGATTTACCGCCACGGGCAGACTGGCAAGATGCACGGGATGCGTCAGCATATGAACGGCGAGCGCCGTCTGTGTCCCGCCGAAGCCCTGTGCGCCGATGCCGAGACGGTTTACCGCTTCAAGGATATCCTGCTCCATCGCCGCGATCTCCGGGTCGGGGTTCGGCGCGCCGACGCTGCGGCACAGCGACTTTTTGGCAAGCAGCATCGCCTGCTCCGCAGTTCCGCCCACCGCGCAGCCGACGATGATCGGCGGGCAGGGGTTGCCGCCGGCTTTGGAGACGGTGTCCACGATAAAGCGCTTCACACCCTCGCGGCCCTGCGACGGCGTCAGCATCCCGAGCGCGGACATATTTTCCGAGCCGCCGCCCTTCGGGCAGATGGTGAGGGTGATGCGGTCGCCGGGTACGATGTCGATATGGCAGACCGCCGGAGTGTTGTCGCCGCGGTTGACACGCTCACCCAGAACGTGATCCTGCGTGCTTTTGCGGAGATACCCTCCGCAGTAGCCGCGGGCGACGCCCTCGTCCACCGCCGCGCGGAAATCCCCGCCGACGATATGAACATCCTGCCCGAGCTCGACAAACAGCACCGCAATGCCGGTATCCTGACAGGTGGGCACCTGCTTCTCCCGCGCAATGTCCGCGTTTTTCAGAAGATCGCCGATGATCTGCCTGCAAAGCGGCGAAGCCTCCGCCGCACGCGCACGCTCCAGCGCCGTACGGGTATCCTCCGGTAAATAGTAATTTGCTTCGATACACAGCTTCGCAACCGTTTCTGTAATTTCTGCGGCGCTGACTTCCCTCAAGCTCATAGTTCGCCTTTCCGCCCGCAGGCGCGGGCAATTACGAATATTCTAACATTATATCACACGATGTGCCGTCTGTCACCGCGAATGTGCAAAAAAGCGATTGACAAAGCGAATGCCTGCGCATATACTAAAACACACGTTACGAAACGCACGTTATAAAACGACCGCTTCAGAAGGGAACCATCATGCCGCCAAAACCGAAATTTACGAGAGAAGAAATCATCGACGCCGCGTACGAAATTGCGCGTGAGAGCGGGATCGAGTCTGTTGCCGCCCGCACCGTGGGCGCAAGACTGGGCGCAACCTCCAGCCCGATCTTTACTTTTTTCAGCAGCATGGATGAACTGAAAAAGGCTGTTTACGCCAGGGCAAAGCGCGTCTGCACGGACTATCTGCGCGGCTGCGCGGACTATTCGCCGGCATTCAAGGAGTTCGGGATGCGCTATGTCCGCTTTGCAATCGAGCTGCCGCATCTGTATCGGCTGCTGTTTACGAACGATCCCAGATATACCGGCCGTCCGAACGATTTTTTTGCGGAATTCCCGGAGCTTACCGAGCCGCTGATCCCGGAGATCCGCAGTGAATTCGGTTTGTCAGGGGAGGACGCGGCATTTCTGCTGAATCAGATGCTGATCTACTCCGCCGGTGTGATCGACTTCCTTTCTAACGGATATGTGTCTTATTCCGAAACCCAGCTTTCCGAGCTGCTCAGCACCGCCTGCCTCGGTCTTGTCTTCCTGATGAAAACCCGCAGCGGCTCGTTGGAGCCCGTCCAGGCGCGCATGATGGCAAACGGCGCAGCCGTTCTGCCCGTCCGGAGGCTGAACGGCAGTCCTGCTGCCCGATGCCCCGCGCAGCAGGAGGAGAAATAAGGACGCGAAAAGCGCAGATACCATAAGCGCACATAAAACGCAAAGGAGGGATCCCCATGCCGTCCGCCGTTTCGACCGCGATCTACGCCGCATCCGTCGCCCCGCTTGCCGATGCGCAGCTCTATGCCGCAGCGCTTGCCGCCGTGTCGCCGCAGCGCCGCGCAAAAGCGGAGCGCTATCATTTTGAAAAGGACCGCCGGTTGTCCCTCGGCGCGGAAGTGCTGCTGCGCCACGCGCTGCGCAGTGCCGGAGCGCCGGAGCGGGAACTGCGCTTCACCTACGGCGCGCAGGAAAAGCCGTACCTCGGCGGCGGGGTGTGGTTTAACCTTTCCCACTCCGGAGAATCTGTTCTCTGCGCCGTTTCCGACTGCGAAGTGGGTTGCGATGTGGAGCAGGTCACGGAGATCAGTCTGCGCATCGCGGAACGATTCTTTTTCCGCGGCGAATATGACGATATTGCCGCGCAGCCGTCGCCCGAAGCGCGGAACGACCGTTTTTTTCGCTACTGGACGCTCAAGGAAAGCTTTATGAAGGTCACGGGGCTTGGAATGAAGCTCCCGCTGGATGAATTTCAGATCTGCCTCGGCGGCGGGATCTCCGTGCTGCAGAGCGTGGATGAGCGAATGTATTTCTTCCGCGAATACGACGGTCTGCCGGGTTACAAATGCGCCATGTGCACGGCAGACGGCCCCTGCGCCGACGTGCTGCAGACCGTTGATCTTGCAGCGCTCCTGCAGGCAGTAGTCTGACGGGAATAGAGCCGGAAAACAAGTAAAACAGGCACCGCTTTTTCAGCGGTGCCTGTTTTACTTGACGGGAGATTTGTTCCCATTGTCAGGGAACCATGCAGCTTCTTTGAGTCAAAGATTGCTTATGCGTTTTTACGGTTTTTGCGGGAGAGGACGACGCTCTGAATGAGCAGGAAGATGCAGATCATGGCAGCAACGGTGATGTTTGTCCACCACGCCTCGTCCAGTCCGAGCGAGGAGACGATGTTCTTGATCGTGCTGAGCGACAGAACACCGAAGAAGGTGCCGATAATGTTGCCGACGCCGCCGGTCAGCATCGTGCCGCCGATGATCGACGAGGCGATGGCGTCCATCTCCGCGCCGCTGGCGTGGGACGGCGAGCCGGAGCCGACGTGCAGGAAATAGACAAAGCCGCCGATGCTTGCAAGAACGCTGCAAAGCAGATGGGCAATGAACTTGGTGCGCTTGACGTTGATGCCGAGCATATTTGCGCTCTGGGCGTTGCCGCCGACGGCGTAGAAGCCGCGGCCGAGTCTGGTGCGGCGCAGAACGATAAACAGCACGACCACGATGACGAGCGCGACGATCACGCCGATTTCGATATAGGCGGGAATATAGATGCCCTTTTTGTTGATCGAGCCCATGCCAGGGATGTAGATGCGGGTCGCCTTGAGCGCCTGAAACTCCTCGTTTGCAACGTTGAACTGCGTGGCGTTGACGATGGTGGTCATACCCTTGGCGAAGAACATACCGGCGAGCGTGACGATAAAGGGCTGGATCTCCAGATAGGCGACGAGGTAGCCCTGAATCACGCCGAACGCCACACCGATGCCGAGCGCGAGGAGCGCTGCGGTGAACACACTGCCGCCGTGATAGTCCAGATGGACGGCGCAGCTCATGCAGACAAGCGCCGTCAGCGTGCCGACGGAGATGTCGATGCCGCCGGAGATCATGACGATGCTCATGCCGCACGACAGGATAATGAGCGCGGCGTTTTCGTTGAGGATGTTGAAGAAAGTCTGCGGCTTGAGGAAGCCGGACTTGAGGAAGATGACCGCGCAGGCATACATCACGAAGAAGACAACGATCGTGATGAGCAGCAGAAGGTTCGTGTCGGACATACCGACACCGGGCTGCTTCAGGCGGGTGGACTTGGTATCAGGCTGCATCAGGCGTTCCCTCCTTTGCATCCTTTTTGGGCGCGATGCGCTTCCACAGCACAGAGAGCTTTGCGCGCACGGTCGGGGCGCTGAGCACCACGAGGACGATGACGACGATCGCCTTGTAGGCGGGCAGCGCGGTGGAAGTGACATTCAGCTTGTAGAGCGTGGTGGTGAGGAACTGGATCACATAGGCGCCGAAGATCGAAGCGCCCATGTTGAATTTTCCGCCGCCGAGGGCGTTTCCGCCGAGTGCGACCGCGAGGATGGCGTCCATCTCGATGTCCTTTGCGACAACGGAGTAGTTGATCGTGGAGAAACGGGTGACCTTAATGAAGCCCGCAACGCCGACGCACAGACCGAGGATCACATAGGAGACGAACTTGATGATCTCGGGGTTGATGCCGTTCAGACGGGAGGAATGGTCGTTGATGCCCGCGGCCTGCGCATACAGACCGAGGTTGGTGAACTTCAGCACCAGCGCTATGACGATCATGCACGCGATGGCGATAAAGATCGGCGTCGGGATGGGGATCCCGGGGATGAAGTTTCCGTAATAACCGAAGGTGGGATCGCTGATGATGGGCAGCTCGTTGTTGTTGATCCATGCGGCGATCGAGCGGCCGGCGGTGTAGAGGATCAGCGTTGCGACCATCGGCTGGATGCGGAAGTAAGCCACGAGGACGCCGTTGAATGCGCCGAAAATCATTGCGACGAGACAGCAGGCGGCGAATGCGACAATGATGGGCGCCTGAAGCACGTCCGGGCGGGAGTTGGAGCCGCAGAGGACGCGCAGCAGAACGCTGCCCGCGATGGCAATGGCGGAGCCGACGCTGATGTCCTGCCCGCCGGAGGATGCCGTTACCAGCGTCATGCCGATGGCGAGGATGGCAAGCTCGGAGGCATTGTCAAGAATGGTGATGAGGTAGCCGGAAAAAACGGGATCGCCTGCGCTGTTCGTGGAGAGCGTGATCTTGAAGAAGGACGGGTCGGTGATCAGATTGAACAGCACGAGAAGGAGAAGCGCTGCCACGGGAATGAAGATCTGCCTGCGCACGATGCGGAGCAGGAAGGCGCCGACGCCGCCGGACTTCCGGGGTTTCAGTTGTTCGCTCATGTTTACGCTTCACCTCCCGCAATGGTTGCCATGATTTTGTTTTGTGTCAGGTCTTTACCGGAAAGCTCGCCGACGACCTTGCGGTCACGCATGACGATCAGTCTGGAGCAGGTGCGCAGCATCTCGTCCGTTTCGGAGGAGATGAACGTTACGCTCTTGCCCTCGGCCGCCAGACGGAGCACCAGCTTCTGGATCTCAACCTTGGTGCCGATGTCGATACCGCGGGTGGGCTCGTCCAGAATGAGGTACTGCGGATTGGTGAGCAGCCAGCGGGCCAGAATGACCTTCTGCTGGTTGCCGCCGGAGAGCGACTTGATGGGCGTATCCGTCGAGCCGGTCTTGATGTCGAGCAGCTTGATGTACTCGTCGGCAAACTTTTCCGCCTGCGCTTTGGAGATGGGGCGGAAGAAGCCCTTCATGACCTGCAGGGCGAGGATGATGTTCTCGCGCACGGAGAGGTCGCCGACAATGCCGTCGCGCTTGCGGTCCTCGGGCAGATAGATGATGCCGTGGCGCATGGCGTCGAGCGGTTTGGAGATGCGGATGCGCTTTCCGTTCATGGTGACCGTGCCGCCGAGAATGCGGTCGGCACCGTAGATCGCGCGGACACATTCGCTTCTGCCGGAGCCGAGAAGCCCGGTGAAGCCGTTTACTTCGCCCTTGTCGATATAGAAATCGAAGGGCTTGATGCCGGCAACGCTGTGGAGCTGGCTGACTTCCAGCAGCGGATCATCCTTGCGGCCGGCGGAAATTTCATCTTCATCGTTCTTGATGCTGCTGAGGTCGTCCAGCTCCTTGCCGAGCATCTTGGAAACGAGCTGCAGACGCGGCAGATCCTGCACCGCATATTCGCCGACGAGCTGGCCGTCGCGCAGAACGGTGATCCTGTCGCTGACCTCGTAGACCTGATCGAGGAAGTGGGTGACGAACAATATCGCAACACCCTTTGCCTTCAGGTCTCGCATAAGCTTGAAGAGCTTTTCGACCTCGTGCTCATCCAGAGAAGAGGTCGGCTCGTCAAGGATCAGAACCTTACATTCCATATCCACGGCGCGCGCGATGGCGATCATCTGCTGCACTGCGATAGAACAACTGGAAAGCTGCTGTCCCGCCTTTGCGGGGATGCCGAGCGAATCGAGAAGCTTTGTCGCATCGGCGTTCATCTTTCTCCAGCTTACCGCGCCGCGGCCTCTGCCGATATACATATTTTCAGCAACGGTCAGGTTCGGGCAGAGGCTGATTTCCTGATAGACCGTGCTGATGCCCTGATTCTGGGCGTCCTGCGGCGAGCGGATGGAAACCGGGCCGGGGATGCCCTTGAGCATGATCTGACCTTCGTCCTTGAGGTAAACGCCGGTCAGAACCTTGATCAAAGTGGATTTTCCCGCGCCGTTTTCGCCCATCAGCGCGTGGATTTCGCCCTCCCGGAGGGTGAGGTCCACATTCTGGAGCGCTTTGACGTTCGGGAAGTATTTGCAAATGCCACGCATTTCGAGCACGATGCCTTCCTGCATGGTTTCACCGCCTCCTCTGTCAGCCGCGTGTTTCGCGGAAAACCGCGGCTTTATATGGGAAAATGCCGGAAAATACAAGAACGCACGCGGTGCGCATCTGTTCGGACGTGTGCCCGAACAGAACGCATCGCGTGCCCTGTCTCACCTGACGGGCAAGTGAGTCATTTCAGAAATCAGATGCCGTAGTTGTCAACGTCTTCCTGGGTGATGGTGGTGGCGTCGAAGCCCTTCTCGGTCATGATGACGACCTTGTCAGCGGGAGCAATGCCGTTCTCAAGATCCTTGATGATGGTGTCGATGTAGGAAGCCTGGAAGGGGTTGCACTGACCGTCATAGTTCCAGTTGCCGGCGAGCAGCTCCTCGAGAGCCCAGTGGTTGCAGTCGAAGCCCATGACGATGACGTCACCGTCAACACCGTGGGAGATGTTTGCCTTGTCCAGAGCAGCGACAGCGCCCTTGGCCATGTCGTCGTTCTCAGCGTAAACAACGTTGAATTCCTTGCCGGAGTCGATGACGGCCTGAACGATCTGCTCAGCGGTCTCGGCGTTCCACTCAGCGGTCTGCTGGGTCACGATGTTCCAGTTGTCGTTGGCAGCGACCATCTCATCGACAGCGCCGGTACGGCCGATCTGGGCAGCGGAGCCCATGACGCCCTGAATGTGGATGATGTTGTATGCGTCGAGGCTCTGGGACTCAAGCCATGCAACAGCGGTGTTGCCTTCCTGAGCCATATCGGAAACGATGGAAGCCTCATACAGGCTGGCATCGGCGTCGATGGTGCGGTCGAACAGAATGACCTTGATGCCTGCGGCCTGAGCATCCTGAAGGACGCTGTCCCAACCGGCGGTGCCGGCTGCGGAGAGCAGCAGATAGTCAACTTCGTCCTGGATGAACTTCTGAGCAGCAGCGATCTGCTCGTCGTTCTTCAGGCTGTATGCGAAGGATGCTTCGTAGCCGTTGGCCTCGGTGAAGGTTGCCTTCATGTCCTTGTCATTGGCGGTACGATAGCCGGACTCGTTGGGGTCGTTGTTGATGATGCCGACCTTGATCAGAGCGTCGCCGGACTCGGCGGGAGCAGCAGGAGCTGCGGGAGCTGCGGGCTCAGCGGGAGCAGCGGGAGCAGCAGGAGCAGCAGGAGCAGCGGGAGCTTCGGTCTTGCCGCCGCAGGCGCAGAGAGCAAGAACCATGCAGAGAGCGAGCAGGAGTGCAAAGAACTTTTTCATTTTTTTCCCTCACAAAATATATTTGGGTGATCGGTTCACCCATCAGGTGCATTATTTCATGGATGCGGCAGAGCGTCAACGGCAATATCGCAACACCGTAAAAAAATCAACAAACACCTTAAAAAAATCATAATACTGCCGATTTTATCAGTACGGACGTTCGGACAAGACGGATTCTGAAATGCTGCGGCAGGAAAACCACGTTTCATCGACATAGACGAGCTTTTCCGGCGTTTCGCCCGCTTCCAGCTGGCGGATGAGGTTTGCAACGCGCGGGCCGTGCATGGGGTTGCACTCTACGCAGAGATTGATGCTGCCGGAGAGACATTCCTCCAGCGCCGAGCGCACGGCGTCGAAGGTGATGATAATAATGTCCCCCTCCGGGCCGTAGGTCAGCCCGGCTTCGTCCAGCGCCTGCATCGCGCCGAAGGTCATATTGTCGTTTTCGCTGTAAATGACGTTGAACGGCTCTCCGCTTTCCAGAAAGTCGCGGACGACCTCGTAGCCGCGCGCCTCGGTGAATTCGCCCTGCAGCCTTGCCGC
>JAZQNZ010000089.1:0-10582 GCA_045627665.1 Oscillospiraceae bacterium | reverse complement strand
TCCACCGCCGAAGGCACGATCTCCGCACCGATCACTTTCTCAGCGCCGCGCGCAAGGCACAGCGAGATCGTGCCTGCACCGCAGTACAGATCAAGAACGGTACCCTTCCCCTCCGGTGCGGCATACTCCAGCGCTTTGGCATACAGGCGCTCCGCCTGCACAGGGTTGACCTGATAAAAGCTCATCGGAGAAAGCGAAAAGCTGTGGCCGCAGAGCGTGTCGTCAAGCGTATCGCTGCCCCAAAGGGTATAAAAATCTCCCGCCAGAACCGTGTTCCCGCGGGTCTTATTGATGTTGAGGATAATGCCGACCGTCTCCGGACAGCAACAGAGGATATATTCCGTCAGCGCCTGCGTCAATCCGCCGAAGCCGCGCGCCGCCACGACCGTCACCTGAAGCTTTCCGCTGCGGGCGGTTCGCGTAAAGACATGGCGAAGCACGCCCCGGCCCGTCCGTTCATCGTAGGCCGCGACGCCGTTTTCACGGCAGAAATCGCAGACGGCTCTTGCCGCACGGTCGCTCGCCTCGGACTGCAGAGCGCAGCGCGTGATCGGGATCACATCATGGCTGCGCTGCCGGAAAAAGCCGGGCTGCAGCTCCGGGCTGACGGCATAAATGGCTTTGTTGCGGTAGTGCGCCGTATCCGCCGCGCCGAGGATCTCCTCCGCGCGCAGGTCAAGTCCGCCGATACGCGCGTATGCGTCGTTGACGCGGCGCAGTTTGCATTCCAGCTCCGCAGTATAACTCACATGGCGCAGCGCGCAGCCGCCGCACTTATCATACGCCGGGCAGTCCGGCTCCGCGCGGACTTCGGATGTGCTCAGCAAGCGCTCTCCGCGGGCATAGACGGCGGAAGCCGTCACCTTCAGAATGCGGATTTCCCACGTTTCGCCCGGGATCGCCCGCGGCACAAATACCGCACGTCCGCCGATCCGCGCAACCCCCGCACCGTCGCTGCTCCAGGCATCAATCCGGGCGGTATGAATCTGATTTTTCCTTAACTCTTCCATAATCGTCATCATACCAAAAACGCTGCGAAAGTTCAAGCGCAGAAACGGTGTTTTCCGATCACCACAAGCAGCGGGCGCGACCAGATCCACTTGCTCGTCGCCGTCGCAGGATTAAAATAATAGATCGCTCCGCCGCTGGGGTCCCAGCCGTTCAGAGCGTCGCGCGCCGCCTGATAGCAGGAGTCCGCGATCGGCTGGTTGAACTGTCCGTCCGACATACAGGAAAACGCGCCGGACTGGTAGATGACGCCGGACATGGTATTGGGGAACGAAGGATGCTTCATACGGTTAAGCACCACCGCGCCCACGGCGACCTGTCCGCTGTAAGGCTCGCCGCGCGCCTCGGCGGAGATCAGCCGCGCAAGCAGCGCAACATCGCCGGAATTGCTGCCCGCCGCACTGCCACCGGACAGTCCCAGTGCGGAGAGCGTTTTCGGGCCCGCCTTGCCGTCCGCAGTCAGTCCGCGGCTGCGCTGAAAGGCTTTCACCGCAGATTCCGTTGCGCTGCCGTAGATGCCGTCGATGCTCCCATTATAAAATCCGAGATTTTTCAGCTTTGTCTGCACCTGCGTCACGCCCGTCCCGCTGCTGCCGCGCTGATACGTCACGGCGTCAACCGTCTGCGTCAGACAGATGATAAGGATATTCACGGCAAACAGCGCCGCGAGCGCCAGACAGAGCTTTCTTTTCCGCGTCATAAAAAACATACGTCCCTTCACAAGATCTGTTTCTGACAGTTTGTGAAGGGACGCAAATATTATGCAGATAAACGGTGCAAACTCCCGGGATTATTTGGTACCGAAAATACGGTCGCCCGCGTCGCCGAGGCCGGGGACGATATAGCCGCGCTCATTCAGGTGGCTGTCCACCGCGCCGCAGTAGATGTCCACGTCGGGGTGATTCTTCTGGATCCGCTCAATGCCCTCGGGAACTGCAACGAGCACCATCAGCTTGATGTTGGTGCAGCCGCGCTTTTTCATCTCGCAAATTGCGGCATCGGCGCTTCCGCCGGTGGCAAGCATGGGGTCAACAATGAGAATATCGCGCTCTGCGATGTCCTTCGGCGTCTTGCAGAAATAGGTATGCGGCTCCAGCGTCTCCTCATCACGGTACATACCGATGTGAGCCACGCGGGCGGACGGCACCATCCGCAGCACACCGTCCACCAGGCCGAGACCGGCACGGAGGATCGGGACAACGGCGATCTTTTTGCCGGCGAGCGTGGGCATATCCGCCTCACAGATCGGCGTTTCGATGTGCTTTGTGGTCAGGGGAAGATCGCGGGTCGCCTCATAAGTGATCAGCATTCCGATCTCGCTGACGAGCTCTCGAAAATCCTTAACGCTGGTGTCCTTATCGCGCATAATGGTCAGCTTGTGGGCGACCAGAGGGTGATCCATCACATGTACAGTGCTCATAGTTTTCTCTTTACTCCTTTTTCATACGTTCCTGACGTTCTCTCTCAGCCTGCGAAAGCCGCAGATAAACCGGCAGCAGTTCTCCCGCAGGGGCAGGCGTTTTCCCCGCCGCAGCGCGGCAGACGCCCCACGCGCTCTGCATCCGAACGCTCTGCGGTGCGAGAACGGCAGAAAGATTTTGTTTTACAAGGTGATTATAGCACAGCTCCGCGCCGTCGCCAAGAACGAAAATCGGTCTTTTCAGCATTTTCAGTTCATCGGAAAGCTCGTCCAGCCCGATGGCGCGATCCTTTGTCAGCCGCTTCGGCGCACCGCCGTCAAATTCAAAGAGCGCATTATAAACCTGCGCGCGTCTTGCATCCATCGCACAGCAGATCACGCTTCCCTCCGGCGCGCACTCGCCGTTCCATGCCATCGCCTCCAGTGTGGAAACGCCGATCGCCGGCTTCTCCGCACCCCAGCACAGTCCCTTCACGGCGGAAACGCCGATACGGATGCCCGTAAAACTGCCGGGGCCGTGTGCGACGGCAAGCGCATCCACGTCTGCCAGCGTCATACCGCAGTTTTTCAGAAGATCCTCCGCCATCGGCAAAAGCGTTTTGCTGTGGGTCAGGGCGCTGATCTGCAGCGACTGCGCAATCAGCGCTCCGTCGCTGCAAAGCGCCGCAGATGCAGCCTTTGCGGAGGATTCAAGTCCAAGAACGATCATCGCTTACATTCCCTCGATTTCTATGATTCTGCCGTGATCCGAGCTTTTTGTGATGCGCACGGTGATCTCGTCGCCTTCAAAAGCGTCGGAAACATTCTCGCTCCACTCCACGGCGCAGACGCCGCCGCGGGAAAGATAGTCCTCCCAGCCGATGTCAAACAGTTCGTCCGACGAGGCAAGTCGGTACATATCAAAGTGGTAAAGCTCTTTTTCGCCGAGATATTCGTTGACGATGGTAAAAGTCGGGCTGTTCACGCGGGCGTCGATCCCCATGCCGCGCGCCATTCCGCGGACAAACGCGGTCTTGCCCGCGCCGAGGTCGCCGTAGAGCGCACCAAGCGTGCCTGCAGGCAGGTTTTCGGAAAACCGTGCGCCCGCCGCCTCTGTCTCGGCTTCGCTGTTTGAATAGATCGTCATATTATTTCTCCGTTCCGCTGCCTGGAAATTTTTTCAGCCAAAATATTATAAACCTAAATTCAGATTGCGTAAAGTATATAATTGTGATACAATTCAGAAATATACTGTAAAAACATCCGGGAGGTGATGACGCATGAAAAAATTTATGCCGTATATCAGGGAATTTCTCCACCGCTCCGATATGCTTCTGTTCACGCTGTGCCTGATCTGCTCCGTTTTCGGTATGGTCGTGATCGCCAGCGCCACGGCAACCTCCGCTGAAGGCAGCGCCCGCTATGTCATCGTGCAGGCCGCCGCAATGGTGATCGGCATCGTGCTGTTCATCATCCTGACCGTGCTGGATATTGATGTGATTGCGGACAAGTGGCCGTTTCTGGTCGCTATCTCACTCATTCTGATACTTCTGCTCATCCCCTTCGGCGTGGATGACGGCACCGGCAACAAAAGCTGGATTCGTTTTCTCGGCATCGGCATTCAGCCGAGCGAGATCGTCAAGATCATCTTTGTCGTTCTGATGGCAAAGCACATCAGCTACCTCAAAGAATACAAAAACCTCAACCATGTTCTCTCCGTTGCGCAGCTTGCCGTCCACTTTGTAATTCCCTTCGCACTGATCGTTGTTATCTCCGGCGACCTCGGCAGCGCGATCATCTTCTTCTTCATCTTCGCAGTCATGCTCTTCGCCGCCGGGCTCCGGCTTTACTGGTTTATCCTCGGCGTCGCAGGCGTTGCGGCGCTGATTCCCTTTGCCTGGGAGCATCTGCTGCATGATTATCAAAAATACCGCATCCTCGCCCCTTACACGACCGACATCCCGGATTACGAAACGGTCATCTGGCAGTCCAGGCAGAGCAGACTCGCGCTCGCCTCCGGGCAGCTCGCCGGTACGGGACTTTATAACGGTCCTCAAACACAGAGCCGCGCCGTTCCGGAGCAGCAGACAGACTTTATCTTCTCCGTCATCGGCGAGGAACTCGGCATGATCGGCTGCTGCGCGGTCATTGTGCTGCTCCTGCTCATCATTCTCCGCTGCGTTCAGATCGGTCTCAGCTCCAAAAACACTATGAGTATGCTTGTGTGCTTCGGCGTGGCCTCCACGCTGCTGTTTCAGACCTTTATCAACATCGGTATGTGCATGGGACTGACGCCCGTCATCGGTCTGACGCTGCCGTTTTTCAGTTACGGCGGCTCGTCGATGTTCTCACTGTTTGCCGCGGTCGGGCTGGTATCCGGCGTGAAATTCCGACCAAAGCCGGAGCGCTTCCACCGCTACGGGTAGGCGTTTCGGCACAACTGATACTTCAGACTCCTCAAAAATTTCAGCGCGCATCCTCTTTGGGGATGCGCGCTGTTTTATAATCATCATTCATCAAACGGCCGGCCCTGCAGTGCCGTTTCCGTCGTCGCGGCCGTGGTTTTCCCAGTAGAACGCGGAAGCAGGCGCTTCGGTCTTACCGGAAACAAAGCGATAGAAGTTTGCCCGGGCGATCTCCATATAGGGCATTGTATAGATCGAAACAAACGGGATCACGCTCAGGAGGATCCAGCCGAGGAAAGAAAGATCCATGACAAACAGACTTCCCTTCCAGCCGCACATCATTTTCTTGCTCTCGTCAATACACTGCAGTGCAGACTTATCCGGATCATCCAGCAGGATATACAGTGCCAAGGAATAGCGGTAAGACGCGATGATGCCGGGGATGATGAGCAGCAGGCTCCACAGGAACGTGAAGAGACCGGTCAGGATCAAAAGCCACAGCACCTTGAAAAAGATGCCAAAGACGTCGAAAATCTCACCGACGCCGGCCTTCAGCCCGCGGCTGACAGTCAGGCAGTATGCGGAATAACCCGCGCTGATGATGGTCGACATCATTGCGACCGCAAGTCCGAGCAGCGCCGGAAGCAGCCCGCGGTTGAACGCGGACATGACAACCTTTGCGCCAATTTCGGCGTCATAAGCTGACATGATGATCTCCCGCAGCGTCACGCCGGGATAATCCAGCTTTAAGGAAAGGATCTCGAGGATCGTAAAAAGCACGATCAGAAGAAATGCAACGGGATAAACACTCGGTCGGTGAAGGCGCATAGACTCCTTAGCATCACGCTTGAGCTGCGCACGGTCATACGCTTTTTCCATATCCATAATTATCAAATAGTCCCCCATGCTGTGCAAGTTAATGGCGCTTGAAATCATCTGCGGCGGAAAGCTGCTCCTGCGCGGCAAGTCTGGTCGTATCCGTCACGCTCTCGCCGCCGAGCAGCCGCGCAAGCTCGTCCACCCGGCCGGCGCGATCCAGCGGAGTCACACAGGTATAGGTTCTTCCCTCCTGCTCCGCCTTGCTAATGCGGAAATGCGTGTCCGCCATCGAGGCGATCTGCGGCAGATGCGTGATGCAGATGAGCTGCCGATGCTTTGATAGCTCCGCCATTTTTTCCCCGACGCGCTGCGCGGCAATGCCGGAAACGCCGGTGTCGATCTCGTCAAACACCATGCTCCCGACCGCATCGTGCTCCGCAAACACGCTCTTCATCGCAAGCATGATGCGGCTCAGCTCGCCGCCGGAGGCGATTTTTGAAATGCGCCCCGGCGCTTCGCCCGCGTTTGCACTCATCAAAAAGCAGACTTCATCGCAGCCGGAGGCGTTGAAACCGGGCTGTTCGGTCACGGGCTTCAGCTCCGTCAGAAATTTTACGGAAGGCATACTCAAGAATTTCAGTTCCGCTTCCACGCGCTTTGCAAGGCTTTCCGCCGCTGCCGCGCGGCCCGCAGTCAGCTCCTTACCCGCCGCAAGCACTTCCTTCTCTGCCTTTTTCAAGTCTCTTTCCAGTTGAATCAAAAGATCTCCCGCAGAGTCAATCTCCGAAAGCTGTTTCCGCCTTGCGTCCAGACCTTCGACCAGCCCGGCTTCGTCGGTGGAATACTTCCGCTCCAGACGGCGAAGCTGGCTCAGTCTGGTTTCCATGCGGTCAAATTCTTCCTCGGAGAAATCCATCTCCGTGCGAAGGTCGTTGATGCGTTCCGCAGCATCGGTCAGAAGAAACCGCGCTTCGGAGATGCTCTTTGCCGCATCCGCAAGCTCCGGTGCAACAGCGGCGGCAAGCGCCATATAATGCTCCGCATCGGAGACAAGACCGATGGCGTTTTCATCCGCGTCATACAGCGCAGCGTACGCACCCTCCAGCGCTTCCGTCAGCTTGCCCGCATTTTTCATCATGGTGCAGCGGGCTTCCAGCTCGGCTTCCTCGCCGGGGCGCACCTTTGCCTTTTCCAGCTCCTCGATCTCTGCGGTCAGGCGCGCGGTCAGCCGCTCCTTTTCAAATTCATCCATCGAAAGCCGATCCATCTCGCGCCGGATGGCGAGATAGCGGTCATACCGGGCGGCAAACGCAGAAAGCAGCTCCGGACGATCCATAAAGCGGTCAAGATACTCCAGATGCTTCGACTCGTCCAGAAGCTGACGCCCGTCGTTCTGACCGTGGATGTCCAGCAGCATACCGCCGAGCGTGCGAAGCTGCTGCACCGTGACCGGCATACCGCAGACACGGCAGGTGCTTTTCCCGTCCGCACCGATTCGGCGCTGAAGGATCAGTTCATCACCGTCCGTCTCGATCTCGTTTTCTTCGAGCCATGTATGCACGTCCGCACCTGTAAACGTTGCGCTCACAACTGCCCTGTCTGCACCGCTGCGCACGATCTCGCGGCTGGAGCGCCCGCCGAGGACGGCGTCAATGGCGTCAATGACAATGCTCTTACCGGCGCCGGTCTCGCCCGTCAGGACGTTAAAACCCGCGCCAAACTCAATATCGGCTTTCTGGATCACCGCAACATTCTGAATATGCAGTTCCGTAATCATACCGCACTTCCCGATTTTGTATTATAAAAGTTTCTCGATCTCGCTGCAGAAATGCTCTGCGGCGGCATTGTCCTTCATGGCGACAAACGCGGTATCGTCTCCGGCGATGGAGCCGACCAGATGCGGGATATGCATACTGTCCAGCGTGGAGCAGGCTGCATTGGCAAGGCCGGGCAGCGTTTTGATGACGATCAGATTCTGCGCAACGGCATAATCCACAACGCTTTCGCGGAAGATTTTCTTCAGGCGCGTGTCATGGTCAAACAGGCTGTCCTTCCCGCCGGTGGCATAGCGGTAGTTCCCTTCCGGCGTGAGCTCCTTGATAAGGTGCAGATCGCGGATATCACGGCTCAGGGTCGCCTGCGTGCTCTTCACTCCGGCGCGCGCAAGCGCATCCATCAGTTGATTCTGGGTTTCGATGTTCTCATGTTCGATAATCTCAAGAATTTTTTCCTGACGCGAAGATTTCATTTTGCATCCCCTAACTTTTCAAATACGATATCGTAAAACGCCTTGCTGCCGACATTTGCGATCAGCGTACGGTGCGACGCCTTTCGAACGATCAGAAGGTCGCCTTCATGCACTTCAAAGTTGCCTCCGTCCACGGAGATAAAAGCGCTGCTCCGCAGGCCGGAAAGCTCAACCGTTACCACTCTGTCCGGCGCCAGAACAAAGCTGCGCGCGATCAGTGCATGGGCGCAGATGGGCGTAAGGATCAGGTTTTCCGCCGTCGGCTCAACAATCGGGCCGCCCGCGGAAAGTGAATACGCCGTGGAGCCCGTCGGAGAAGCAACAACAATACCGTCGCCGGAGAATTCGAGAATCTTTCTGCCGTCTCCCCGCGCGGTCATGTGGATGCTCTGACCGACGCCGTGCATCGCAACATCGTTGAGCGCAAAGTTGGAATAGACGATCTCACCGCCGCGCTCCACGGTCACGTCCAGCATCATGCGCGGACTGATCTGATAATTGCCCTTTGCAGCAGAAACCATACGCGGAAGCTCCGACCGCTCCAGCTCGGCAAGAAATCCAACCGTGCCGAGGTTGATGCCGAGAACGGGGATCTGATATCCGATCATGCGGCGCGCCGTGTGCATGATGGTACCGTCACCGCCGAGGGAAACGACCAGCTCCGCCCCGATGATCACATCGTCAAGCTCACTCAGCGGCAGATCAGGGGGAAATTCCTCTTCAATTTCGTCCATGTATTCCGGACTGATCTTCACCGAAAAGCCCGCTTCCTCCAGAAGCGACTTGGCTTCGCGTGTCACGGTCAGATCCCGGTCCTTATATAGATTGGGGCAAAGGATGATCTTTTTCATTCCGTTTTCTCCTTAAAGCTGCCATGCGATGCGCTGACAATTTGTTCCGGGTCAAATTCCGGTGCATCGTGAACGCCCTTTTTCAGCCAGGCAAGATACTCGATATTTCCCTCCGGGCCGCGGATGGGCGAGAAATCAAGTCCCATCAGGGAAAATCCGGCGCCCGGGAAGTATTCCAGAAAGCTCTGCAAGACTTCAAGATGCACTTTCGGATCACGGACAACGCCGTTTTTTCCGACCTTCTCGCGTCCCGCTTCAAACTGCGGCTTGATCAGGCAGATCATGTCCGCATCGTCGCGCAGCAGCTCGCGTACTGCAGGTAGGATCAGCCGTATGGAAATAAACGCGACATCGCACACGCCGAGGTCAAGCGGCTCGGGGATCTGCTCGGCGGTAATATAGCGCAGGTTCGTCCGTTCCATGTTGACAACGCGCTCATCCGTCCGCAGCTTCCACGCAAGCTGACCGTAGCCTACATCCACGGCATAAACCTTTGCCGCGCCGTTTTGCAGCAGAACGTCTGTAAAGCCGCCGGTGGAGGCTCCGCAGTCAATGCAGGTCTTCCCCGACGGATCGACAGGAAACACCTTCAGCGCCTTCTCCAGCTTCAGTCCCCCGCGGGAAACATAGGGCAGGACTTCGCCGCGCACCTCAATCTTCCGCTCGGGATCGATCGCAGTACCAGGCTTGTCAACCCGCTGATTATCTACAAAAACACTGCCCTCCATAATGGTGATCTTCGCACGCTCCCGCGACTGGGCGAGACCGAGATCAACAAGGAGCTGGTCGAGTCTGACTTTTTTCATAGAGGTTCCTCAAATCAATCCTGTTTCTCTGCCATCAATCGCTCGTACGCTCTGACGATCCCGTCTGCGTCAATGCCGAGCCTGGCGCGCAGCGCCGCCACGCTGCCGTGCTCCACGACGCCGGTGCCGAGATTGCAAAGCTGTGTCCGCACAGTGATGCCACGCCGCTCCAGCTCCGCAAGAATGCGCGTACCGACGCAGCCGGCGCAGGCGGTTTCTTCCACGACGATCAGTTTTCCCGTTCCGGCAGCCGATGCCGCGATTTTGTCACAGTCAAAGCGATCGAGCCGGTTGAGCTTGATGATCTCCGCCTCCGCACCGCGCGCGTGCAGCAGCTCCGCAGCGGCCAGCGCATCGTTGACCGTGATGCCGTAGGTAACGATCGTCACATCCGTGCCCGTGCGCAGAACAGGCGCATCTTCCGCGGCGGTATCCTCCCGGAAACCGCCCTCGCTTCCGCGAGGGTAGCGCAGCGCCGCCGGGCCTTCGAAGGCCAGTGCAAGGCGCAGCATGGAGCGCACCTCCGCATGATTTGACGGCGACCAGACCGCCATTCCCGGGATCTGGCAGAGGTAACCGACGTCAAAGCTGCCCTGATGGGTTTCGCCGTCCGCACCGACAAGCCCGGAGCGGTCCACGGCGAGGACGACCTTCAGCCCGTCGAGCGCCGCGTCATGGATCAGATGGTCGTAGCCGCGCTGCAGAAAGCTGGAATACACCGCAAACACCGGGTGAAGTCCCTGCTTCGCCATGCCGGCGCTCATCGTCACGGCGTGTCCCTCCGCAATACCGACGTCGAAAAAGCGCGTCGGGTACGCGGCGGCAAAATCACACAGTCCCGTGCCGTCCGCCATCGCCGCCGTCACTGCGACGATGCGGTCGTCCTGCGCAGCCAGCTCCGTCATTGCCGCGCCGAACGCGGAAGAAAAGCTCTCCTCCCCCGGCTGCGGCACCGCACCGCGAGCAGGATCAAACGGGCCGACGCCGTGATAGCGTGAGGGCGCCCGCTCTGCAGGGGCGTAGCCCTTGCCCTTCACCGTGAGGAT
>JAZQNZ010000088.1:0-2969 GCA_045627665.1 Oscillospiraceae bacterium | reverse complement strand
CCGGCATGCTGTTCGGCGCAATGGGTTACAAGGGACCCACCGGCATCTTTGCACTGGTCGGTGTCTGCGGTGTCATCTGCCTGATCTGCATGTTCGTCTTTAAGCCTGCTCACGTCAAGGCTGTTGACGACAAGTACAGAGAGAAAGCCGGCAAGGAGCTCGACGAGGCTCTGGCCGGACGTAAGTGATATCACGCATCTAAACCATTGTTTTCAAAAGACACAGGCGGTTTTCGTCTGTGTCTTTTTTACAATTATACACATTGCTCAAAATTTTTCTTGATTCATGCGCGGAGTTAGTATTATAATGTGGTTTACATTCACGGACTTTGAGCTCATGAAAGGAGCGTGTGTGTTTTTGACGCTTGCAATGCTGAATTGTTTCCTCGCAGCAATGGATACTCTGAATTTTACAACGGCGGCGCAGAATATCCATATCACACAGCCGGCATTCAGCCGGAACATCGCATCACTGGAAAATGAGCTGGGCGTGCAGTTGTTTGTACGCAGCAAGCAAAACGGCTTGAAAGCGACACCCGCCGCTGAGGAGTATAGCCGGGGATTGCAGGAGCTGGCGGATGCGTATGAGCGGCTGATGCAGCGAACCATGCGGATCAGCCGCGGCGAAGAGGGAAAACTGGTGGTCGGCATCCTCAACGGGCTTTGTGTCGATAGCTGGACAAAGCAATGTATTCAAACTATGGCTGAGGAGCACCCCTATGTGGAGATCCAACTGCTCTGCTACCCGTATCGGGAGCTGATCCGCAGCGTCGAAGAGGGAAAGAGCGACACCTGCATCGTTCTGACAAATGCGGTGAAAGACCGGGAGAATCTTCGCTACGCCGAGATCGTTGCAGTTGAAAATTATCTTGCCGTGCCGGCCTGCCTGCACAGCAATACCGAGGTCGAACACTCTCTCGCGGAGTATGCAAACGAGACCTTTATTCTCTCGGAGGATGCGCCGGAGCTGAACAGACTGTTGGTCAGCGTTTGCCGCAGCGCAGGTTTTGAACCGCGCACCAGAATGGCGCCGGATTTTGAAACAAAAATGCTCTGGATCGAGTTCGGACAGGGCGTCGGCGTGCATTCCAAAGAGCACTATATCAAAAACAGCGTGAATGTGGACTTTGTCAAGGTGCGTGAGATCGGCGAGGAGAACTACGCGATGATCTGGCAGAAGGATAATCACAATCCCGTACTGGAATTGTTCCGCTCCGTGTTTCAAAACCTCAAAACGGATCATACCGATAACAAACTGAAATCTTCAATATGACAAAAATACTATTTATCTGCCACGGCAATATCTGCCGCAGTCCGATGGCAGAATTCGTGATGAAGGATCTTGCGCGTGCGGCGGGCGACGAACTGGAATTTCAAATCGAGTCCGCAGCAACCAGCACGGAGGAGCTCGGCAACCCGGTTTACCCGCCGGTGCGGAAGCTGCTGCAAAGCCACGGCATTGACTGCAGCGGAAAAACTGCGCGGCAGATGCGTCGCGCGGACTATGACGATTTTGATCTGCTGATCGGGATGGACGATGCCAATTTACGGAATATGCAGTGTATCTGCGGCGGAGACCCGGCAGGAAAGATGCGCCTGCTGATGGACTTTACCGACCACCCGCGCAGCGTTGCCGACCCGTGGTACACCCGCGATTTTGAGGCGACATGGCGGGATGTCAACGAGGGCTGCCACGGTCTGCTGCAATTTTTGAAAAAATAACGAAAACCGCAGGTTCTGAGCCGGAACCTGCGGTTTTTTGAGAAAAATGTTCATAGTTGACGTTGTATCTGCGGCGCACGGAGCATCAACAGCGATGCGGGGCAGTGAGCGGCGGAAGCAGAATGTGGTTGATTTTCCTCTTGCGGCAGCGGGAAAGCTGCGATATGATATATATGAAAATCACGCCTTTCCGCAGCGGAAGGGCGGTACGGAAGAAAAGGAAACTTTAGCTATGAATCGAATTGGAAAACGCTTTACTGCCGCATTGCTGGCGCTGCTGCTTGCCTTGATGATGACCGCCTGCGGCATCCACGTCACGGTCACGCTGGACACCCCCGCGCCGACGGCGGACCCGGCGCCTGCCGGAATCGTGACCGAAACGCCCGCGCCCAAGCCCATTTCACCGACGGCGCCGGACAGCGAAGACGAGCCAATCGCCGCGCTTCCGGATGCGGACGGAGCCTATTACGACGTGGAAAGCGTCGTGAAATATCTTGATGCCTACGGCGTTCTGCCGTCAAACTACATTACAAAGGATGAAGCGCGCGACCTCGGCTGGAGCGGCGGCGCGGTGGATCGCTATCTGGACGGCGCTGCCATCGGCGGCGACCGCTTCGGCAACCGCGAGGGCCTGCTCCCGAAAGCGCAGGGCCGTACTTACAGCGAGTGCGATATCGACACGCTCGGCGAAAACGGGCGCGGCGCAAAGCGGCTGGTTTTTTCCAGCGACGGTCTGTATTTTTATACCGATGACCACTATGAGAGCTTTACGGAACTGACCGTGACAGAGGGAGGCGACGTGCGGTGGAAGTGAAAGAATACGTCATTGACTGTCGCTGTATGACGGACAGAGAAGCGGCGCACGAATATCTGAAAACACTGTTTTCCTTTCCGGATTACTATGGGAAAAATCTGGATGCACTGTACGATTGTCTGAGCGAGCTGCCGCCCTGCCGCGTGCGGCTGGACGGCGCGTGGGCGCTTTGCCGGCTCGGAGAGTATGCCCTGCCGCTGCTGGAGACATTCTGCGATGCGGCAAACGATTGCGGCGCAATCGAGTTGCTGTGATGGGAGGCGGAAGGTATGTATGAACTGATTCAGACCGGCGAGCGGAGCTGGTATGTGGACTGCCCTGCGAAAATCGGCGTTTTCCGCGGCGAGAGGAACGAAGTATGGCTGATTGATGCGGGCAGCGACAAGGATGCGGGGCGCAAGCTTCGCCAGATCATTGACCGCGAGGGGTGGACA
>JAZQNZ010000087.1:0-2782 GCA_045627665.1 Oscillospiraceae bacterium | reverse complement strand
GCGCCAGTCGTTCTCGCGGAAATTATCGAGAAACTCGTCCGCAACGATTTCCTTGCCGTAGTCGGTAAAGGCATAGTGGGCATTATCTCCGTAGGCGACAATATCGTAATCGCGCTCTTTCATGCTCATGACGAGCGCAATGCCGGTGGACGCCTCACCGTAGCCAAGCTCCCAGGCCGAATATACTTCCTCGGAAAAGTCGGTGATCTCGGTGCAGCCGAGTTCTGTCATGTCTTCGAACACGCAGACATACACGCCGCATTCGTGGCGGTCGGAAACCGCCTTTGCCGCATCGGACATCGCTGCGATTTCCGAATCGGAAAAGTTCATTTCCGACGACTGAATGAATACGAAACAGTCCCGTTCCTCCGCCATTGCGGGCATTGCAAGGCAGAGCGTCAGGACAGCAGTCGTAAGAAGTGCAAAGATTCTTTTCTTCATCTCTCTGCCCTCCCCTTACATCAAAAGCGCTGCCGCGGCCGAAAGCACAACGGTGACAATGGCAGTCGTGAGCAGGAAATACTTCCAGTAACGTCCCTTGTCAACGGGCAGGTCGCCGATCAGCTTTCCGGTCTGTCCGTTCATGGCAAACAGGAAGTTCTGCCCGTTCCACTTGGTGCTGAGCAGCCAGACAGGCAAAAGTGCATAACGTACCTTGCCGCGCTGCAGTTTCACATCGCCGCCGACGTAGCTGACTGTCTCATATCCGCCGCAGCGCTCGCGCATCGCATCGCGCACGGAGTTTTCCGCACGCTCCTGCACGCGCGAAGCCGAGTCCTCCACAGAGACGTCGAATTTGTCGGCAAGGTAGCCCGGCAGATATGCCATGGAAAACGGCTTCAGGTCGGCATAATCAAACGGCTCAATGGCGTCCATGTGCGCATCCGGCATCTTTGTTGAGGCATCCACAGGGATCTTCTCGAACTCCACCGACCCGGCACGGCGCAGACTGAAGTGCTCTGTCGTCGTAATGCGCTCATTGCGATGCTCCACCGTATGGGAACGGGTGCCTTCAAACTGCAGGTCGGCGTCGGCCTTGCCGTCGAACAGCCAGAACGGAACATAAACGCCCTTGATCTCTTCAATGTGGTTTTCGTTCGCAAACGCGGCAGGCAGCAGCTTTTTGCCTTTGTAGTGGTTGCGCAGCGCCTGCATTGCCGCCTTTTTGTCCAGGCGGAACGGGATCACCAGATCCGGCTTCATGGTGCCGCTGAACTGGCCGGGAACAATGCTGGGATTCCCGCAGTAAGGGCAGCTTGTCGCGGCAGTGGTCTCGTCGCAGATCAGCTCCGCGCCGCAGCTCGGGCAACTGTATGCGCGCATCTTCTCTCCGTCCGCGCCCCATGCCTCGCCGCAGGCCGTATCCCAAGCGCTGTCCGCCGTCTTTTCAGCGGCAGCGGCCGCAGACTCGTTCTTCTTCTCGTACATTGCCTCGATCTCGGCAACCGGGAAATGACTTTCGCAGTATTCGCACACAAGGTCCTGCGTTGCATTGGAAAACTGCAGCGGGCCGCCGCAGGCAGGGCATTGATAGTTTGTGATCTTATCAGCCAATGCGTTGCTCTCCTCTCTCTTTCCGCAGCGGTTTCGGCTGCGGGTTTTCTGACAGATTACGCGCCCGTTCGGAAGAACGGGCGCATGATCATTTTGCTGTTATGTTGGTATCAGGCTTTCACAACGCCGCCGCAGTATTCGCAGCAGCCGTTTGCATCGGGCATGGTGGTCGCGCCGCAGCAGGGGCAGGTCACCGCAACTTTGGGTGCGGCGGCTGCGGCAATATTGTCTCTGATGTCCTGACGCACCTGAAGCAGCGCGTCGCGGATCTCTTCGCCCATCTTCTTGTACTCGGCATACTCCACATTGCGTGCGGCGTTCACAACGCCCATGGGGCCCGGTTCAAGCGAGACAGAGCTGGGATTGAGGCGGAAGCTCATCGTGTCAAAGTAGGGATTGTTCACATGAATGACGATCTGAAAATCATAGTCGTAGGAGTAGCGCGGCGGGACAAAGCTGACTTCCTTTCCCTCGTTATCCTTGCGCTTGAGCTCGGTCTTGCTCTCGTCGATATTGAATTCGCAGCCGGTCACATCGCCATAGCTCAAAACGTCGGGGTTGGCGCTCTTGATGTTGCTCGCAGAGGTCACCATGAACTTGCCGTTGTCCTCGTCGAGGAGAACTTTGGTGCCGCGGCCGAGCGTGCGGGTCGTATGGAATGCATCCACTGCGGCTTTGTTTGCCTCGCGGTAAGCGAGCTGATCCTTGATCTCAGCCAGCGTGGAATGACGGCGTTCGTTGAACCAGGGAGAAAGCTTGGAGGCGCACTCCTTGCAAAGATTGCCATCCTCCAGCTTGCGGTTGCCGAGCAGTCCGATCTTTTCACCGCAGATATCGCAGAATTTTTTGTCAAAAAGTCCCATTTCCGTGCTCCTTATCTGACGATGTCAGCATCGTTGAAGGGGTCGCCGCATTCAGGGCAGAACTTCGGAGGATTCTCGCCCTTCGGAACTTCCCATCCGCACTTGTCGCAGCGGTACTGCAGCGCGCCGGCAGGCTTGGGAGCGCCGCACCCTGCGCAGACCCTGCCCTTGTCCCCCGTGCCGCAGGCCCATGTCCCGCCCTCGGTATCAGCGGGCTTGGGCTTGCCGCACTCGGGGCAGAATTTGCCGGTGGCAGTTGCGCCGCAGGCGCATCTCCATCCCCCGGCAGCGGGAGCAGCGGGCGCGGCAGGGGCCTGCTGTGCCGCCTGCTGCTGCCCCATTGCGTACAGGCTCTGGGCGTTCAT
>JAZQNZ010000086.1:0-5218 GCA_045627665.1 Oscillospiraceae bacterium | reverse complement strand
AACGCGAAGTAATAGTCGAGGATGCTGCGCGCGATGGTGGCGATGGAGGCGCCGGCGCTGCCGTGCTCCACGGCAACGGCAATGGCGATCTCCGGGTCCTCGAAGGGAGCGTAGCAGATGAAAACGGCGTTGTTGGTGCGGCCTTCACCGATCTGTGCCGTGCCGGTCTTGGCGGCAACGGTATAGGGCGAGTTCATAAAGGTCTGGTAGGCGGAGCCGTACACCGGGTCGGTGACAACGCCGCGCATACCGAGGTGGACGGCGTCCCAGTATTCCTGCTCGGTGTCCACCTGCGACAGGACGGTCGCCTCGCGCTGGTAGGTCGTTTCGGAGAAATCGTAGCTGTGGACGGACTTGAGGATGGACGCGGTGTGGCGCGTGCCGCAGTTGGCGATCGCGGCGCAGTATTCCGCAAGCTGCAGCGGGGAGAACAGGCTTTCCGCCTGACCGATGGCGGCCTGAACGGCTTCGCCGGCGTAAACGTCACGGCCGTATTTCTCCTGCATATACTGGTCGGTGGTCATCACGCCGGTCTTTTCAAACAGCTCAATGCCGGTCGATTCGCCGAGGCCGAAGAGCTTGGCGTATTTTGCCATCAGACTGATCTGCAGATAGTCACCCACGGTGTAGAAGAAGATGTTGCAGGAGTTTGTGATGGCGTCGATGACATTCATCTCGCCGTGGCGGCCCTGACCCCAGATCCAGCAGTGGAAGACGGAGCCGTATTCCTCATACTTGGTGAAAACGCCGTTGCATTCGATAATCGTTCCGGTGTCGATCTTGCCTTCGGACAGACCGGCGATGGCGGTGCAGGGCTTGAAGGTGGAGCCGGGGGCGTAAATTCCCTGCAGTGCGCGGTTAAACAGCGGCTGGTTTTCCGCACTGCTGATCTCGGAGAAATGCTGGAGAAAGTCGGTCAGCTCATAGCTCGGCCAGCTTGCAATGGCAAGGGGCTCGCCCGTCTTGACATCCACGGCAACGGCTGCGCCGCCGGAGATGAGCTGCTTGATGTCCTTTTCGTCGCCGCCGTAGGTCTCGATCTCCTCGTTCTTTTCGGCGCGCGTCTCGTTTTCCAGAAGAATGTAGGAGTTCAGCGCGTTTTCCGCCGCCTCCTGCAGGCCGATGTCGATGGTGAGGTAAACGTGGTCGCCGGGGATGGTTTCCTGCGTGTAGGTCGTGTTGGTGACAACGCCCGTCGCCGTGCTTGTGACGCGCGCTTCGCCGTCCGTTCCGTGGAGGTATTCCTCAAACACCTGCTCCGCGCCGTCCTTGCCGACCTTGGCGTCCAGCTCGTAGTCCAGCTTGGAATATTTGTTTTTGTATTCCTCGGGGCTCATCTGTCCGACATAGCCGAGCAGATGGGAGGCGTAGGTCGTGTTGTATTCGCGGACAAAGCCGGTTTCCACGCGGAAGCCGGGCACGTCGCTCTCCATCAGCTTTGTGATGAGGTCCATGCTGACGTCCTCGGCGAAGATATAGGGTGAGGTCGCAAAATTGTGACTGTAGCGGCCGTTGATCTCGTAGCGGACGCCCGCGATGATGCGCGTTTCCTCCGCGGTGTAGTTGCTGTCGATGCTGTATCGGTCGCGCATATAGGCCATCAGCTCAACGGCGGAGGTGTTGTCCGGAAGATCCTTGTCCCGGAGGTATGCCTGCAGGAACACGCGCTGCTGCGAGGTCATCTCCGTATACTCGAAGGGCGGAGTTTTGGTGATGGGCAGCGTGTCGGTATAGGTGTCGCCGTAGGCGAGGATGGTGTTGACCAGCCGGAGGATGGTGGCATTCGCTTTGGCGATGCTTTCGGGCTGCTTGTCGGGAAACAGCTCGGCTTCGTCGATGATGAGATTGTTGCAGACGCGGTTTTCCACAAGGACGCGGCCGTAGCGGTCCATGAGACTGCCGCGCGCGGCGGCAACCGTCTGCGTGGAGACGATATTATTCCGGCTTTCCGCGTAATATGCCTTGCCTTCCACGATCTGCAGCTTATACAGCGTGACGATGCTGACGACCGCGAGGGCGAGCGTGACGACCGCCATGGCGGCGAGGCGGGCGGGCTTGATGAGCTTTTCCATGAAGGGTTCCTTTCTGAAAAAAACGGGGGTCTCAGGCGCGGGTGCGTCCCCTGCCGGAGATGGCGCGGGTGACATAGTAAAACGCAACTGCAAAGGGCATCGACCAGAGCGACTGCAGTGCGGCAACGGCAAACAGCGGGCCGGGCGCCGCTGCGCGGAACAGCCACAGGGGCGCGGCCTGAATGAATGCGGAAACCAGCAGCGCCAGCGCGGCGAGCAGCAGATAGGAGACAAAACGGCGGTTGATGACAAAATCCACCAGACAGCCGGAGAGAAAACCGAAGAAGGTGAAAAGCACCATAAACTGAATGCTGTTGCCGGAGAGACTCATGTCGCAGTAGGCGCCGGCGACAAGTCCGAGCAGACCGCCCCAGATGCCGCCCTCAAACAGTCCGACCGCAACGACGAGCGCGGGGATGAAAAACGGCTTGGCGCCCAGAATCGCAACGCGGGAAAACACCATCGTCTGCAGCCAGAGGGCGAGGAAAATGCAGAACAGATAAATGATCGCCTTGCGGATTTTTTTCAGATTGATCAGGTCGATAAGAATCATATCAGTCAATGCCTCTTCTGCCCGCCGCGGCGGGCGCGTGAACCGGCAGGCGCGGCGCCGGGCTTACTCAACAATGTCGAATTCCTTGATGATGAACACCTGCGTGAGACGGGAAACATCGCAGGCGGGGGTGATGATGCCGTAGGTGACCTGCCCGCCGGCCTCGGTCATGACGGAAGTGATCTCGCCGATCAGAAGTCCCGCCGGGAAGGAGCCGCCCTTGCCGCTGGTGAGAACCTCGTCCTTCGGGAAGATCTGCGCGCCGGAGGCGAGATAGGTCAGGCGGGTGAGCCCCTGCTTCATGAGGGAAAATTCGCCCGTGACAACGCCGGCATAGCTGTCGATGCCGGCAAGCGCACCGACGTCCATGTCAACGTCGATGACGGTGCGGACGACAGACCATTCGTCGCCCAGCTCGATGATCTGACCGACCAGCGCGCCGTATTCGGTCACGACGCAGTCGCCCAGCTCGATGCCGTCCTCCGCGCCCTTGCTGATGGTGAAGGCGGAGGTGTAGTTGCTGGCGTCCCACGCGACGATCTTTGCGGACTCCAGAACGAGGTCGGTGCGCTTTTCGCTCCAGTCAAACAGAAGACGCAGACGCTCGTTTTCCGCTTCAAGGTCGTCGTAGTCGCGCGCGGCCTGGCGCAGCGCGGCGTTTTCCGCACGCAGGGAGTTGTTTTCCTCCACCATGCGGTCATACTCGTAAATATAGCCGTAGATGCCCTCGATCCAGTCCAGAATGGAGGTCGCGGCCTTCTGCACGGGCGCTTTCAGCGCGCCGTCGGCGTTTTTCAGGAAACCCGCCCTGCCGCCGAGCACGCTCGTGACGGACAGGACAATCAGCGCGAGGACGACGACAACGATCGCCAGACGCACGCCGTATTTGGAGATGTAGTTCCGCAGTTTCAAATCAAACTCACACCTATCTGTTTCAGCAGATTTCCGAGGGCGCACAGCGGCAGCCCCATCACGTTGAAAAAGTCGCCGTCCAGCCGCTCGACGAACAGGCTGGCGTAACCCTGCGCGCCGTAGGCTCCGGCCTTGTCCATCGGCTCGCCTGTGGCGATGTAGCGGTCGATCTCGTCATCATCGAGCGTGCGGAAGCGCACCTCCGTCCGCTCGGTGCGGCAAAGCACCGTGCCGCCGCGCAGAACGGTCACGCCGGTGAATACGGTGTGGCTGCGGCCGGAGAGCGCGCGCAGCATCCGCTTTGCGTCCGCAGCGTCCTTCGGCTTGCCGAGCACGGCCCCGTCCAGCGCGACGACCGTGTCCGCACCGATGACGACATCGTCCGCACCGGCATACTGCGCCGCGACCTCGGCGGCCTTGCAGCGGCTCAGCTCCTGCACCAGTGCGTCGGGCGAAAGCTCCGGGTGCGCCAGCTCCTCGCCCTTTGCGGGGATGATCTCCAGATTTTGAACTTTCAGCATTTCCAGCAGCTCCCTGCGACGGGGCGAGCCGGAGGCGAGGATCACTTTCATGTTGCGCTCCTTAATTTTTCCCGGAAACGGGAATTATTCCACGCCGCGGTAGTAAAGTCCGCGTGTCAGACCGTTGGGACGGTAGTCGCTCTGCCCCTGATAGGCTTTGGTGACGAGCACGCACTCGCGCGCGGTTTCGGTGGTGAACATCAGACGCCCTGCCCAGAGTCCGCAGGAGAGAACGTCCTCGATTTTGTCCGCAAGAAAGAGCTTGTGGGCATTGTATATCACATTTCTGCATCCAAATTCCTTCATCACGGGGAAAACACTGCCCATTCTGTCGGAAAGTGTTGCCGGATTCCGGCAGGCGCAGGCGCCAGCGGAGTGGGAGATGATGCACTGCTCCGTGACCATTGCGGGCAGCCGGCCGTAGATAATGAGCTCGGTATTGAGACACTTGATGAGGTCGCGCACCTGCGCGAGCCGCAGCTCAAACGAGGCGGTGGCGGAGAGGGGCTGCGCCTCCGACAGCACCTGCAGCGAGTGGGAATTGAAAACGTTGAGTCCGAAATCGCCGCGGACGGAGAATCCGGCGGCGCGGGCAAGGGCAATGTGACCGAGGTTGCCGGCCAGCGCATGATCGTAACCCAGCTCGCGCACCCGGCGGAGCATACTCATCACGCCCTCGGTCTCCGTGTCGGTAATGACGCGCGGGAGCACGGCGGCAACGCCGCAGCCGGCTTCGGCAAAGGGCTTTGCCGCATCGGGAAATTCGCTGAGGATCTGCAGCGGAATATAGACATTGGCGGGCTGCGTCTCCGCAAGCTCGGGGCTGAGCTGCTCCCGGCTGACCACCTGAACGTTCAGTACGGGGTGCTGCGGGCGGGCGGCGGGCAAGGAAAGCGGGGGGATCACGCCTGTCCGGCGCTGCGGGGGCGCGGCGCGCTTTTGCGTCAGCGCATCGAGAACGCTGCGGCGCAGCTCGTTCACGGCGGAGGCGGGCAGAAACAGTCCCGCGTCAATCTCACCGCGGGCGCTGCGGCAACGGTAAGGCGTGCCGCCGGTCTTGTAAAGCTGTGCGGAAACGGAGGAGTGCGTCAGACCGGCGGTCTGCGCGGCGTCGGGTACCGGGCCGGGGAGGGTGAGGGGGACGGCGTGGGGATCGTCCG
>JAZQNZ010000085.1:0-11046 GCA_045627665.1 Oscillospiraceae bacterium | reverse complement strand
CCTGCGCGCTTGATGGTCTGGACGGCGTGGACGGTGGAATAGTCGAACTCCACGCCCTGACCGATGCGGATGGGGCCTGCGCCGAGGACGATGATCTTCTTTTTCTCCGTCAGGCGGGAGGCGTTTTCGGAATTGTAGGAGGAATAGAGATAGGCGATATATTTCCCGGTGTGCAGTGTGTCCACCATCGGGAAAGACGGGACGAGCCCGTTCTCACGGCGGAGATTGTAGATTTCGGTCTCCTTTTTGCCCCAGAGCGATGCGATAAATTTGTCGGCAAAGCCCATGCGCTTTGCCGCGGCAAGCGTTTCGATGTCGCCGGTCTTTGCCTGCAGCAGCCGCTCCATCGCGACGATCTTTTCCAGCGATTCCAGAAACAGCTCCGTGATCTTCGTCAGCTCATGCACCTGCGCCACGGTGACGCCGCGCCGCAGCAGCTCCGCGACGGCAAAAATGCCGTCGTCGCGGAATTCGCCGAGGTAGGTGCGGATCTCTTCGGTGCTCATGGCGTCAAACTTCGCAAGGTGGAAGTGGCACACGCCGGTCTCCAGCGAGCGGGCGGACTTGAGGAAGCATTCCTCCAGCGTTGCGCCGATGCCCATGACCTCACCCGTGGCCTTCATCTGCGTTCCGAGGGTGTTGGGTGCGGAGGTAAACTTGTCAAACGGGAAGCGCGGGAATTTGGCAACGATATAGTCCAGACGCGGCTCGATGGCTGCCGTGCCGCCCGCCACGGGGATTTCTTCCAGCAGCATACCCATGGCGATTTTCGCGGTGACGCGGGCGATGGGATAGCCGCTCGCCTTGCTCGCCAGTGCGGAGGAACGGGAGACGCGGGGGTTGACCTCAATGAGGAAGTATTCGCTGCTCGCCGGGTTCAGCGCAAACTGAACGTTGCAGCCGCCCTCGATCTTCAGCTCGCGGATGATCTTGATCGCGCTGTCGTTCAGCATCTTCAGGTCGTGGTCATTCAGGGACAGGATGGGTGCAACGACAACAGAGTCACCGGTGTGGACGCCGACGGGGTCCACGTTTTCCATGCCGCAGATGGTGATGGCGTGGTCGGCGCTGTCGCGCATGACCTCAAATTCGATCTCCTTGTAGCCCTTGACGCTCTTTTCCACAAGCACCTGATGGACGGGAGAGAGCTTGAAGGCGTTCATGCCGATCTCGATGAGCTCCGCCTCGTTGTCGGCAAAACCGCCGCCGGTGCCGCCGAGGGTGAAGGCCGGACGCAGCACAACGGGGTAGCCGATGCGCTTGGCTGCTTCCTTTGCCTCGTCCAGACTGTAGGTGATCTCAGAGGGGGTGACCGGCTCTCCGATGCTCTGGCACATCTCCTTGAACAGCTCTCTGTCCTCCGCGCGCTCGATGCTCTCGCTGCTCGTGCCGAGCAGTTTCACGCCGCACTCGCGCAGGATGCCCTTCTTTTCGAGCTGCATCGCAAGATTCAGGCCCGTCTGTCCGCCGATGCCGGGAACGATGGCGTCCGGGCGCTCATAGCGCAGGATCTTGGCGACATATTCCAGCGTCAGCGGCTCCATATACACCTTGTCCGCGATGGTCGTATCCGTCATAATGGTCGCGGGATTGGAGTTTGCAAGGACGACCTCGTAGCCCTCCTGGCGCAGGGCAAGACAGGCCTGCGTGCCCGCGTAGTCGAATTCCGCCGCCTGACCGATGACGATCGGGCCGGAGCCGATGATAAGTACCTTTTTGATGTCTGTTCTCTTTGCCATAATTATGCCTCCTGATACTATTCACTCATTAAAATCTTTGATTTTATGAGTACTTTTGAAGCGCCTAAGCGCCGCGCAAAGCGCGGTTATCGCTTCAAAAGACATCTCATGCGAAAACTACGCTGCTGAGGCGGCTATAAAAACATTTCCAATGTTTTTATCAGTTTTCAGCATGATATACGATCTGACCGTTATGAACAGTCAGTAAACATTTTCCGAAAACCTCACGGCCCGCAAAGGGCGTTGCCTTCCCCATGGAAAGGAAGTCCGCGGGATCGACCGTGTACTGCGCGCCGAAATCCCAGACGGAGAAATCGTTGCCCAGCGGGATGCCGAAGCGCCTGCGCGGGTTGGTGCAAAGCAGCTCTGCAAGCCTGTCCAGCGTTAGGATACCGGTCTTGACGAGCCGCGTATACAGCACGGGAAGCGCCGTTTCCAACCCCACGATGCCGAAGGCGCTGCCGGCAAGGCCCTTGGATTTTTCCTCCGCAGAGTGCGGCGCGTGGTCGGTGGCGATCATGTCGATGGCGCCGACCAGAACGCCCTCGATGAGCGCCTCCCGGTCGGCGGGACTCCGCAGCGGCGGATTCATCCGGAATCGTCCGTCCTCCTGCAGGTCGCCGTCGTCCAGCACCAGATAGTGCGGTGCGGTCTCGCAGGTGACGAACACGCCCTCTGCTTTCGCCGCCCGGATAAGCGCCACGCTCTCCTTCGTGCTGATGTGGCAGACGTGGTAAGCGCAGCCGGTCTCCTTCGCAAGGCGCAGGTCGCGCGCGATCTGCCCCCATTCGCTCTCGGAGCAGATGCCCTTGTGTCCGTGCGCTGCGGCGTAGGCGCCGTCATGGATATAGCCGCCGCGGAGCAGAGTGTTGTCCTCGCAGTGGGCGACGATCATCTTGCCGAGGGATTTTGCTTTTTCCATCGCCGCGCGCATCATACTCTCGCTCTGCACGCCCCTGCCGTCGTCGGAAAAGGCGATTGCACGCTCCGCCAGCGCGTCCATATCTGAAAGGGTCTCCCCTGCTTCACCCGCCGTGATGGCGGCATAGGGGAACACGTCGATACAGGCGTCGCGGGCAATAATATCAAGCTGCGCCTGCAGATGCTCCGCACTGTCCGGCACGGGATCGAGATTCGGCATGGTGCAGACCGCGGTGTAGCCGCCGCGCGCCGCTGCCATCGCCCCGGTGCGGATGGTCTCCTTATAAGAAAAACCCGGCTCGCGGAAATGCACATGCACATCGCAGAAGCCGGGAAAGACAGTATATTCGGGAGAATTGAGCGCAGAAAGAGCGGGCGCGGCAGCACTGACGCAGCAAGGGGCACCGGGCAGACCCGGCATGCCGAGTTTTTCGCATCTGTCAAAAACCGTCATTGCTGCTTCCTCCCTGCGCAAAATAAGATATGAAAAAACCTTGTCGTGACCGGCAAGGATATATAAAGAAACCGGCAATGAAAGCACGGTTCATTGCGCGTTTGCAATATGTCCATCTTGCCGACCGCTCCGGATCGCCTTAAAGATTGATTGCTACAAGTATAGTCAGCCGCTCGCGGTTTGTCAACAGTCAATTCCGTCAAAATCCGCATCGCTTTTCGGGATGCTTTCGGCAAAAACCACGCTCACCGCAGCGCGTCATACGCCTCCGGCGTGTTGACATTGGTCAGCATTTTTTCGCAGTCCGCGACAGGCAGCTCAGAATAGTTAACATAACGAACATTCAGCCCGGAAAGCAGATCGCGGAAGGAATGCTTCCCCGCCGCAAGGCAACGCTCCGCCGCCGCGAGACAGCTTCTGCCGTAAACGGCGAATAGCGGCTCAATATTCCCGTTGGTATCGCGCAGAATGCAGGCGTCCGCATCGCCGCGCAGCGCTGCAAGACGCTCCGCCGCCGCAGGCTCGCCGTAGGGCAGGTCGGTCGCCGACAGAAAAATCTCGGGCGCATCTGTCCGGGAAAATGCGGCAACGATCCCGTTCAGCGGGCCATCACCCGGAAACGGATCCGTCAGCTCCGCTGCACCGGAAAACGGAAAGCGCCCCGGCGCGTTGACAGAGACAGCCACCGCGCCGACAGAAGCGTATTGATCAATGAGGTACTGCAGCAGCGTACTGCCGCCGTAGGGCAGCATCGCCTTGTCACGCCCCATGCGGCGCGAAGCCCCGCCGCTCAGGATCACCGTCAGCATCCGATCCGCCTCCTTCTCTCAAAAAACTCATAATGTGATTATAACACACACCGCACGGTCATTGCAATTTCTTTGTAATATGGTATGATGGTTACGAAAGAAAGCGGGGTGAACACCGTGGCGGAAGTCGATCACGAAGTCAGATATCTCAAGGGTGTGGGCGAAGCGCGCGCAAAGGCGCTCGCCAGGCTCGGCATCCGCACGCTGCGCGACCTTGTCGGCTATTTTCCGCGCAGCTATGAGGATCGAACGCAGTTCTCCCCGATCATGGCCGCGCCGCTGGAGGAGGCGGTGTGCATCCGCGCAATGGTTGCTTCGACACCGACCCTCGCCCGGGTCAAGCGCGGAATGCAGCTTGTCAAGCTGCGCGCCGTGGACGAGAGCGGCAGCGTGGATATCACCTTTTTCAATCAGACATGGATCCGGGATCAGCTCAAGCCCGGAGAGACATACATTTTTTACGGCAAGCTGACCGGCAGCCTCACCCACCGCGCGATGGCAAATCCGGACTGGGAGCCGGAAAAGCGCGAAGGGCAGAAGACCGGGCGCATCCTGCCGAAGTATCCCCTTTGCAGCGGCGTGAGCAACAAGCAGCTCATCGGCTACATCCGAACGGCGCTCGATGCGGCAAACGGCGATGTTCCCGACGTGCTGCCGGAGAACATCCGCGGACAGTTCGGGCTCGTTCAGGCACGCTACGCCTATGAAAACATCCATTTCCCCGCCGACTACGGCGCACTGGAGCTGGCGCGGCGGCGGCTCATATTTGAGGAGCTTTTCATCCTCGGCTGTGCGATGGGGCGGCTGCGCAGTGCGCGCCGGGCTGCGGAGGGAACCGTCATTCCCGCGCCTGACCCCGAAAAATTTTATGCGTCTCTCCCCTTTTCCCCGACGGGCGCACAGCGCCGCGCCGTGGATGACGCGCTGCATGATATGTCCTCCGGACTGCCGATGAGCCGCCTCGTGCAGGGGGATGTCGGCAGCGGAAAGACGATGGTCGCCGCCGCCTGCGCATGGGCAGTATGCTCCGCCGGTGGGCAGGTCGCTTTCATGGCGCCGACAGAAATCCTCGCGGAGCAGCATCTGGAAACGCTCCGGGGCTTCACCGCGCCGTTCGGTCTGCGCGTCGAAAAGCTCACGGGCAGCATGAGCGCAAAGGAAAAGCGCGAAACAAAAGCCGCGCTTGCCGCAGGAGAGATCAACATCGTTGTCGGTACGCACGCGCTCATCACAGGCGATGTGGAATTTTCCTCGCTCGCGCTCGTCATCACCGACGAACAGCACCGCTTCGGCGTCAATCAGCGCAGCGCGCTGGCTGAAAAGTCCGCAAGTCCGCACGTTCTTGTCATGTCCGCAACGCCCATTCCCCGCACGCTCGCGCTCATCATCTACGGCGATCTTGACGTTTCCGTCATCAACGAGCTGCCGCCGGGGCGTCAGAAGGTGGACACCTTCGCCGTGGACGGGAGTTACCGGCAGCGCCTGTACGGTTTTATCGAAAAACTCATCAGCGAGGGGCGGCAGGTGTTCGTCGTCTGCCCGATGGTCGAGGAAAACGAAGAGTACGATCCCGCGCTCAAGTCCGCCGTGGAGCACGCGGAGGCGCTGCGCGCGGTATTCCCTGACCGCACCGTCGGCTGCATCCACGGAAAGATGAAGCCAAAAGAAAAGGACGCCGTCATGGCGGATATGGTCGCCGGCAGGCTTGATATTCTCGTCTCCACGACCGTCATTGAGGTCGGCGTAGACATTCCGAACGCGGCGCTGATGGTCGTTGAAAACGCCGAGCGCTTCGGTTTGTCGCAGCTCCACCAGCTTCGCGGCCGCGTCGGGCGCGGACAATTCAAAAGCTGGTGCATTCTGGTCTCCGATGCGAAAAGCCCGGAGTCAAAGCAGAGGCTGCAGGCAATGTGCGAAACCAACGACGGATTTAAGATCAGCGAAGAGGATCTGCGGCTGCGCGGCCCGGGCGACTTTTTCGGCCGGCGGCAGCACGGTCTGCCGGAGATGCACATCGCCGATCTGTGCGGAGACATGAATATTCTCAAGACCGCGCAGGATGCGGCAAAGGAGCTGCTAGAGCGTGACCCGCAGCTTTCGCTGCCGGAAAACGCCCGCCTTGCCGCACAGGTGGAGCGGCTTTTCCTCAACAGTCTCGGCACCATCAGTTGACATAATTCGGTTGGCATAATTTGAAAGATGCTTCCCCCGGTATTTCCCGTGATGCGCAGGGGCGTCTTAATTTAGTAACAGGAGCAGTCTCTTCCGAGGCTGCTCCTGTTATTTCGGATTGGGTTTCTTTACCGATTCATTTCTGTCAGCATTTCATAAATCTCGTCCGCGATCGTATCCCGGTTTTCCTTTGTGATCTCGATGAGCTTCACGTTGGGATGCGTGCGAACGGCGTTCAGCAGCGGTGTATTTCCCTCTTTTCGGACAACGCCCAGGATCGGCGTGTTTTGGGAGAGAAGCTGCAGGATCCTTGCGGAAAACAGCGGGGCGCCGCTCTCCATCTTGCCGATTTCGTCCATAAGGATCAGATCGCCGTCCTGCGCATCGCGGAGGATTTCAATTCCGCGCAGATCAAATACGGCGGGAAACGCCTGTGCTTTCGCGGTCGGAGAACAGCCGATGCCCACGCGGTTTTCGCTGCGGTATTCCCGCGCTCCGTTTACAGGGAAAATATAAACGCTGGGGGCCTCGCCGTCGGGCATCATGTGCTTTTCGGTGATAAATCCGCGGAAGTGCGCCGAATTCAGCCTTTGGCACACCTTTTTTCTTACCGCGCTTTTGCCGATCTGGATCTCTCCCGTCAGAAATATGTGCATCGTGTTCTATCTCCTTACCCAAAGCGCCTCATACTATTCAGGATTTCATAAACGAGCCGGAAAGCAGCGCGGCGATCTCCTCGTCGCTCAGCTCATAGCCCCAGAGCAGTGCATAGGCTCGTCTGGTTTCCGAGACGATGTCGATATCGTAGTATTCGGGGTACAGCAGCTTGCCCAGCCAGCGAATCCCCAGAAGCATATTCATGGACGGAGGATTGCTCATCCAGTTGTAAGGCGAAGCGGGGATCTCGAAATATCGTCCGTTTTCCACGGCGCTGAGCTTTGACCAGCTCTCGTCTTCAGCAGCGGCGGAATACATGCTGCCCGGCGAGAAGAGGATCACGTCCGGGTCAAACAGGAAAAGCTGCTCCATGTTGATAAGATTTCCGCCGTCTTTGCCGTTAATGTCATCCACAACGACCGCGTTTGCCGCTCCGATCAGCTCAATGATCTGCGCCTGCGAGGAGCCGGCGGCGTTGGTGTTCAGACCGGAAGCGCCCGTTGTATACATCACGGAAAGGCGCTGATCTTCGGGGATGCGCTTCGCCGTATTCACGGCAAGGCTGACAGTTTCCTTCACATACTGTGCCAGCGTCTCGCAGCGCTCCTGTCTGGACGGGATGAGCCTGCCCAGCATTCTGAAAGCCTCCGCCATATTCGCAAGGTCAGACTCAATGAACACGACGGGGATCCCCGTCCGCTCCTGAAGCGAATCCAGATCGCCGCCGATGCCGTTTCTCGTGTCGCCGAAATCAATAATGACCTGCGGCCCGGCGCTCATCAGCGCCTCCAGATTCATGTTTCCCCTGCTGCCGAACAGTTGTCCTGCGGCAGGCAGAGCGGCAAGCGCGGGATCAAGGTATTTCATCTGGTCGTCGGTCGGGGCGGTGTTGACGCACACCATATACTCCGGACACACGCTGGCAAGGAACATGGACGCCACCGCCCCGGTCGGCGCAACACGCGTGATGTCTGCGGGAACGCTTACCTCGCGCCCGGCAGAATCCGTGAATACGACCGTATCCTCCTCTGCGTCCCGGTGAACGCCGCCGCAGGCGGCCAGACAGGGTACAAGGATGCAAAGGCACAGGATCATTGACAATACTTTTTTCACAAAAAGACTCCTTTCATACTGCTATTCCGGAAAATACGGCAGAGAGAGACTGAACCGCGACTGTCCCACCTGAACCTCTCTGACTGCCACGTTCACATTGTACAGACTGCCGAGCGTTTCCTCGTCCAAGGCGGTTTCCGGTCTTCCGTCGGCAAGGATCTCGCCGTCCTTCAGCGCGATCACGCGGTTTGCAAAGCGGAAGGCGTGATTCGGCTCGTGGGTCGAGAAGATCACGGCATAGCCCTCCGCCCCGAGCTTTTGGATGCGCTCCATGACCCGATAGGCGTTGCCGTAATCAAGACTGGCGGTGGGCTCGTCCATAATCAGCACTCTCGCCTTTTGCACGAGCGCTCTTGCGATCAGCATGAGCTGGCGCTCTCCGCCCGAGATGTTCCGGCAGCCGCGATCCGCAAGATGGGCGATCCCCAGGTTTTCCAGTGCCTGCATCGCCTCCTGAATGTGAGCCGGCTTCGGCGCGTCAAACACGCCGAGCTGCCCGGTGATGCCCATCAGTACGCAGTCCAGCACTGTGTGGTTAAACGCGGGCGATGCAGACTGCGGAATGTATGCGATCTCACGGGCAAGCTCGCTGCGCGTCAGCGCCGATATGCTCCTGCCGCTTAACAGCACCGTTCCGCCGCACGGGCGAAGGAACCCCAGAAGGCACTGGAACAGGGTGCTTTTTCCGACGCCGTTGGGGCCCAAAACCGCTGTCAGGTCGCCATCGTTAATGCAAAACGAGATGTTTTTCAGCACTTCCTGTGCTCCGTAGGAGAAGCATAGATTTTCAACCTTAACGCTCACGGCCTGCCCCTCCTCTCAGAATGAGAAAGATGAACACGGGCGCTCCGATAAAGCCAGTGAGGATTCCGAGCGGCAGCTCACCCGTTGTCATCAGTCTTGCAAAGTTGTCCACCACCATGAGAAAGGTCGCCCCCATCAGCATGGATGCGGGAATCATTCTGCGGTAATCATTGCCGAAAATCATGCGCACAAAATGGGGAATGACAAGCCCCACCCAGCCGATCATTCCGCTGACGGCGACGCTGGCGGCAGTCATCAAAGTTGCGCAGACGATCACCAGAGCGCGCAGTCTTGCGGTGTTGACGCCCATGGAGCGCGCCTCGGCTTCGCTGATCGTCAGCAGATTGATCCGCCAGCGCAGAAGCAGCAGCGGAATCAGGCTGAGCAGGATCGGAACCGCGGCAAAAAGCGTATCCTCGGATTTGGTCGAGCTGAGAGACCCCATAAGCCAGTATGTGATGGCAGGCAGCTGGTCATTCGCATCCGCAGCCAATTTGACAAACGAAGTGCAGGCGGAAAACAGGGCGCTGATCATGACGCCTGCGAGGACAAGCGAAAGCGTTGACTCCAGCTTTGAAAATTTTCCCACAAGGCAGGCGAGGAAAACCGCAGCAAGGCCAAAGCCGAAGGCGCTCACAACGGTCCCGATGTAGCCGAAGGACAGCAGAATTGCCAAAGCCGCGCCGAAACCCGCGCCGGTGGATGCACCGAGCAGATCGGGCGACACCATGGGATTTCGGAACATTCCCTGATAGCAGGCGCCCGCAGTGGAAAGCGCCGCACCCACAAGCGCCGCAACGGTCACTCTGGGCAGGCGGACATTCAAAACGACCGCCTCCTCCGTGCCGCTCCAGCTGCAAGGAAGCCGGACTGCGCCGAAGGTGACAACGCGGACAAGCTCTGCACGCAAAATGCGCAGCAGCGTAATCAGATCCACATGATACCTGCCGAGCGTAAAAGAGCAGAAAAACACTATGATGAATGCCGCGGCAAGGACGGCAAATCCGATGCGATATGTTTTTTTTGACTTTCTTGATATATCCAATGCTGTTCTCCAATAAAAAATGTCCGTTCCGACTCCGTACCGGCAGTCAAAACAGACACGCACACACAGCATCGCAGAACATTCTGCGCCGCTGTGTTTGTTTCCTTTCTCAAGTACGGAGAGACCGTGCGGTTTCCTGCATCAGCCCGGGAATGAGGCAACTCATTCCGGTCAAAGAGCCATGGGCTTGCCTTTAGGCTCCAAGACTTTGGAACACGATATGAAATTGTGAAATATACCCGATCATCCGCTGCACATAATTATATCGGATTTTCGCAGCGTTTGCAAGCAGTTTTTCCGCAATGATTCCGATCTGTGCCGCGCAGCATCGGATCATTGTCTTTCGGTAACATCAAAACTGACAGGAAGACACGGTTTTTCTTTCATTTTGTTCCCCGGGTGTGATACAATGAAATTAATATATCACAAGAAGGAAGATCGACTTTGAAAATTGTCTGGAACGAGCAGAGCATCCAGTGGTTTAGGGATGCCGACGAATTTACGGGATACAATGACAGGCTTGCCGCGCTGATTTGTTCTCATGTTTCTGCTCCCGCGACGCTGCTTGACATCGGATGCGGCGCCGGACTCCTGGATCTCAAGCTGGCACCCCATTTTGAAAAAATCACCTGCGTGGATGTAAATCGGGAGGCGATCAACGCTGTCCGCTCCGGAGCGGCACAAACCGGTATCGACAATATTGAGGCGCTCTGCGCCGATGCTTACAGGCTTCAGGGCAGTTGGGACACCGTGGTTGCCGCGTTCTGCGGGGAGGAAACCTTCTATGACGCGTTCTTTCCGCTCGCCGACAGAGAGCTGATATTCATCACCCATCTGAATGCGGAGGGCAATCTCGGCCCTCACGGGAAGCGCGTTCCTCACGGCTTCAACTCCGACGTTGCAAGATCCATACTGGAGGCGAAGCGCGCGAAATACCATTTTGAAAGCCATACGCTTGAATACGGTCAGCCGTTCAAAAGCATGGAGGCGGCGGATGTTTTTCTTGCAGCATATACAGAGTCCATGACGAAAACGGAACGTGCGGCGTATCTCCGCAGCAATCTGCAGACCACAGGCGATCCCCGGTTCCCGTTCTATCTTCCCAAGAAAAAGACCCTCGGATTCTTTGTCATTCCAAAGAATGCCGGCTGATTCCCTGCACGGACATTAAGAGATGAAAAAGCTCTGCCTGACGGCAGAGCTTTTTTGAATCAATAGAAACGCTTGTTCTTGTTCTTGCGGGCAGCCTCGCTCTTCTTGCGGCGCTTCACGCTGGGGCTCTGATAGAACTCCTTCTTACGCAGGTCAGCCAGGACGCCGGACTTTGCGCAG
>JAZQNZ010000084.1:0-2581 GCA_045627665.1 Oscillospiraceae bacterium | reverse complement strand
CTGACGATCTCCGACGAAGCCATCGAGGCGGCCGTGCGCCTTTCCGACCGCTATATCAGCGACCGCTTTCTGCCGGACAAGGCCATCGACCTGATGGACGAGGCGTGCTCCGCCGTCCGCATGGAAACCCTCACCCCGCCGGACGACCTCAAGGTCGTGGAAGCGCGCATCACCGCGCTTGCGGGCGAGAAGGACGAGGCGGTGAAGGCGCAGGACTTTGAGCGCGCCGCCCGCATCCGCGACCAGGAGCGGGAGCAGCGCGCCGCGCTGGACGAGCTGCGCCGCAAATGGAGCGCCGGGCAGTCCCCCCCCCGCGGCACCGTGACGGCGGAGGATATTGCCGCCGTCGTCAGCGGCTGGACGGGCATCCCGGTTACCGCGCTCTCGCAGGACGAGAGCGAGCGCCTGCTGCACATGGAGGATGTGCTCCACCGCCGCGTGATCGGTCAGGACGAAGCGGTCGATGCCGTCGCGCGTGCCATCCGGCGCGGCAGGGTGGGACTCAAGGACCCGAAGCGCCCCATCGGCAGCTTCCTCTTCCTCGGCCCTACGGGCGTCGGCAAGACCGAGCTGTGCAAGGCGCTGGCCGAGGCCGTGTTCGGCGACGAAAACGCCATGATCCGCCTTGACATGAGCGAATTTATGGAGAAGCACACGACCAGCAAGCTCATCGGCTCGCCCCCGGGCTACGTCGGCTACGACGAGGGCGGACAGCTCACGGAAAAGGTGCGCCGCAAGCCTTACAGCGTCATCCTCTTCGACGAGATTGAAAAGGCGCACGAGGATGTCTTTAACATTTTGCTGCAGATTATGGACGACGGCCGCCTGACGGATTCGCAGGGGCGCCGCGTGGACTTCAAGAACACCGTGATCGTCATGACGAGCAACGTCGGCGCGAAGAACATCACCGAAACGCGCAGGCCCTTCGGCTTCGGCACCGGCGCGGAATCGTCCGACCGTGACGCGGAGATCCGCGAGCTTGTCCTGTCCGACCTGCGCCGCACCTTCAAGCCGGAGTTTCTCAACCGCGTGGACGACACGATCGTGTTCCGCCGCCTGACGCAGGAGAACATCGCCGCCATCGCGCGCAACCTGCTGAAAACCGTCGCGCAGCGCATGAGCGCCCTCGGCGTCACGCTGGATTACACGGACGCCGCCGTGGCGCTGCTGGGCGAAAAGGGCTACGACCCCGCCTACGGCGCGCGCCCGCTGCGCCGCACCGTGCAGACGCTGGTGGAGGACGCCGCGGCGGAGAAGCTGCTGCGCGGGGAGCTGACTGCGGGCGACAAAGCCCTGCTGGACGCCCACGACGGCACGCTGACGCTGGAGTCCCTCCGTCCCGCTGTCCCCGAAGCATAAAAGCGGCTTCCGCAGCGCCCGTCCGAAAAGGGCGGGCGCTGTTTTTCCGCCCCGCGCCACGAACGACAAAACTTCCCTGTTTCCAACGCTTTTCGCTCTTTACAAGGCGGCGGATCTGTGCTACCTTATACTCACAGCTTATCCAATTCTTTGGATACCCAGCTCATATCTTTATCCCACAACCCTTTGGCAGACAGCGGATGCATTGCACCGGCCGTCTGCCGTTTTTTATTGCCGCGTCTGCGGGATTTTGCTCTTTTTCGCGCACAGGCGGTTGTATGCTGTGGAAAGACAGCCGAAAAAAACGCAGGGAGGATGATCGGATATGACCTTGTCGGCAGGCAGACGCTTTCTGCAGAATATTACATACATCCCCACAGAGGATATCGTGCCGGGACAGATGCAGTCGCGGCGCAGCTTTTCGCGCGAGGGACTTGAGGAGCTGCGCGACTCCATCGCGCGCTGCGGCATTTTGCAGCCGCTCACCGTAAGGCAGAAGGGCGAGCGCTTTGAGCTGATCGCGGGCGAGCGCCGGCTGCGCGCGGCAAAGATGGCGGGACTGGACGAAGTTCCGTGCATTGTCATGGATGTGGACATGGAGCGCAGCGGCGTGATTTCGCTGATCGAAAATATCCAGCGGCGGGATCTGAACTTCATCGAGGAAGCGGAAGGAATCTACCAGCTCATCCGCCTGTTCGGTCTGACGCGCGAGCAGGCGGCGGGCTGCCTCGGCAAAAGCCAGAGCGCGATCGCAAACAAGCTGCGTCTGCTGCGTCTGCCGGAAGAGGTACTGGAGCGTCTGCGGACGGAGGGACTCAGCGAGCGCCACGCCCGTGCGCTGCTGCGTCTGGAAAATCCCGCGCAGCAGACGCAGGCGCTGGACTTTATGATCGACCAGCGCATGAACGTGACCACGGCGGAGGAGTATGTCGAGCGCCTGTGCCGCCCGCCTGAGGAGACGGAGGCGCCGCTGCCGCCGGCAGCGCAGAGCGGCAGAAGCATCTTTGTGATGAAGGATGCGCGAATCTTTCTCAATACGCTCGAGCGCAATCTGGAAACGCTCCGCGCCGCCGGGATCGACGCCGATCTGACGCGCGACGAAACGGACACGGCGCTGGAGCTGACCGTCCGCATCCCGAAAAACCGGGAGTGACCCGGAACCGGAAACGGAAAACGAAAACAGACGCCCCCGTCCCGCAGAGCATCTGCAGGACGGGGGCGT
>JAZQNZ010000083.1:0-4524 GCA_045627665.1 Oscillospiraceae bacterium | reverse complement strand
AAGAGAGCGAAGCTGACGGCCCTCTTTCCGATCACCGAGACGACGCTGGTAAACAACTTCTGCCATGGGATGCCTCCGATAACCAAATTGAGAAAATGTGCGGAATGCGAAACCACACAAAAGCATTATAGCGTTAGTTTTTGAGAATAGCAAGAACTTTTAGCGGCGGGGGAAATCGTGTAATAATTATCAAATATAATGAACGGTTAAGCAATCATCAATTTAAAGCATAATAAAAAATATAAAATTACTTGAAATTGTTAAATAAATAAGGTACTATGTGTTTTATAGTAACAATGCAGTAAAATTATAGTTGAACTTTTGGTTTTTTTGCATTATACTACGTGACAATGCGAATACGAACCTGTTCATATTCGCGTTGCTCAGGTCAAATAAAAAGGCTCGGAAAGAGAGGGCCTTTGAAGAGTGGGAGGTGTATTTTGTGTCCCTGGAAGCTATGGAGGCATTGACCGCGGCCGAGGAAACAGTCCGTCGAATGAGGGCGGATGCCGCTGTCGAAGCAAAGCAAAAGCTGACTGCGGCCCGTGAAAAGGGAGAGCAAATGGTTTCTGAAGCCATGCAAAAGGCCAAAAACGAGATCAGTGAGCTTTCAAGACAGTCTGACGAGAAAGCAAAGGCGGACGCCGTGACTTTGGTCGGCAACAACGAAAACCGCAAGGCGGCAATGCGTGCGCGGGCTGAGTCAAAAGCGGAGAAAGCTGCCGCTTTCATTGTCGAAAGGATCGTGAACAGCTGATGGCAATTGTAAAAATGAAAAAGCTCAGGGCCATCGCTGCGGCATCCCGTAAAGATCTTCTTTTGCGCGAACTGCTGCTGCTTGGCTGTGTTGAGCTGAAGGAACAGGAAACACTCCTGTCCGACCCCTGCACCGCTTCCTTGGTGTCTCGCGTGTATGGGGATGTTGCCGCTGCCCGAACGGAGCGGCAGCTTTATGCAGACGCTATCCGGGTTCTTGACAGTTATGCCCCGGTAAAAACGCCGCTGCTTGCACCCAAACCGAAAATCAGCCAGAACGAGCTGATGGACGACGAGCGTGCGCTGCGTGCGCTGATGTCGGCGCGGACACTGGTGAATCTGGAGGAACGGCTTCGTGCGCTGGATGTGGAAATTTCCAGAGAGCAGCTCGCCGTTGAATCCCTTCTCCCGTGGAGCACCTGCGAAGCACCGCTGGACTATGCCGGAACGAAGCACGTTGCCGCACAGTTCGGTATGGTGCCCGCACTTACCGACATGGACGCATTTTCCGCTGCGGTTTCCGAAGCCTCGGAAGCGACCGAGATTCTTGAAATCAGCACGGATCTGAACGCAAGATATCTCCTTGTGTTTTATGTTCGCGCGGATGAGGAAGCCGTTGCTTCCGCACTGCGCGCTTTCGGCTTCTCGGCACCCACCTGCGGCATTGTCCACGGCCTTGCAACGGAGAATATCGCGGCTGCGGAAAAACGGATCGCTGCGCTCGGAACGGAGCGGATCGAGGTCGAGGCCCGCATTGCCGAGGGCGTTAAGCTGCGCGAGGAATTGTGCGTCTGCTACGACAGAGCCAACGCCAACGTGGACTGCGCCGAGGAATCCGGGAAGCTCCTCACAACCGAGTCCGCCGTCTTTCTGGAAGGCTGGGCTGTTGCGGACAAGACGGAGGAGATCACCGCCCTGCTCGAACGAATGGACTGCGCGTATGAGTTCATCGAGCCGGAAGAGGCGGAATATCCCGATGTCCCCGTTCAGCTCAAGAACAACAAGCTGACCGACGGCCTGAACATGGTCACCGATATGTACTCGCTTCCGCAGTACGGCACGGTGGACCCCAACCCGCTGATGGCGCCGTTCTTTATCCTGTTTTACGGTATTATGATGGCGGACATGGGCTACGGTCTGATCATGATGCTGATCGGCGCACTTTTCCTCTGGAAGAAGCGCCCGACGGAAGGCTTCATGAAGTATTTCTCCGAGCTGATGATCGAAGGCGGTATCGCCACGTTCGTCCTCGGTATCTTCACGGGCGGCCTGTTCGGTGACGCACCCAAGTGGATCGTTCAGCTCATCAACCCCAACAGCACATGGCAGGGAATCCCGGCACTGATCGATCCCCTGAATGACACCGTTACGGTGCTGATCGGTGCGCTGATTCTCGGCTTTATCCATCTGATTGCCGGTATGATCGTCAGCTTCGTGATGAAGATCCGCAAGGGTGACATCAAGAGCGCGCTGTGTGACGAAGCCTCGATGTGGGTGCTGTTTATCGGCTTGGCATGTACCATTCTCGGCATCGGCGGAAAGATCGGCATTATCGTCGGCCTGGTTGCCTATGTTCTGGGAAAGGCAATTCCCGCAAAGGGATTCGGAAAAGTGATTGCCGTGTTCTCCGGTGTTTACAGCGACGCGACCGGATGGTTCGGAGATATTCTCTCCTATGCCCGTCTGATGGCGCTGATGCTGGCCGGATCGGTCATCGCGCAGGTGTTCAACACGCTCGGCGCCATGCCCGGCAACATTGTGATCTTCTTCCTCATCAGCATCCTCGGCAACGCGCTGAACTTCGGCCTGAACCTGCTCGGCTGCTACGTCCACGACCTGCGTCTGCAGTGCCTTGAATTCTTCGGAAAATTCTATGTGGCCGGCGGCAGAGCGTTCAAGCCCCTCGCAATTCGTTCCAAATATTATAATGTTGAGAAATAAATAATCAGGAGGAATTAAACATGAACTTCATAAACACCATCGGCGGATTTGCCTTTGCAATGCTCGGCGCTGCACTGGCAGCAGTTCTCCCCGGCATCGGTTCCGCAAAGGGCACCGGCATCGCCGGCGAAGCAGGCGCAGGTCTCGTATCTCAGGACCCCGGCAAGTTCGGTAAGGTTCTGATCATGCAGGTCATCCCCGGCACCCAGGGTCTGTACGGCCTCGTTATCTGGTTCTTCGCAATGCTCCAGATGGGCGCTCTGGACGGTTCTGCCATGGGCATGGATGTCCCCACCGGTATCCGCTACTTCATGGCTTGCCTGCCCATCGCTCTCGGCGGTCTGCTGTCCGCTATCGCACAGGGCAAGGTCGCTGCCGCATCCATCAACATTCTGGCAAAGAAGCCCGATGACTGGTCCAAGGGCATGATCCTCTGCATCACCGTCGAGTTCTACGCAATTCTGTCCCTGCTGGCTTCCTTCCTGATGATCCTGAACGCCGCCTGATTTCAGGTGTCGGAATTGATCAGTTCACAGGAAAGGAATGACCGAATATGAATGGAATTGAAAAAATCTCCAACCGTCTGATCGATGACGCAAAGGCTGAGATCGAAAAACTGAGCGCCGAAACTCAGGCTCAGTGCGATGCAATCCTCAGCGAGTACCGGCAGAAAGCGCAGGACGAATATCAAAAGTGCGTCGATGAAGGCACCAAGGCATGCGAAATTCGTGTGCAGCGCCTGGGCAGCACGGCGGATATGGAGGCAAAAAAGGCCATCCTCGCCTTCAAGCAGGAACTGGTCGAAAAGGCTTTCTCCGACGCTGTTGACCAGCTTGTCAATCTGCCCCGTGATCAGTATGTGGCATTTCTCGCTTCGCAGGCGGCTGCCGCTGCATCATTTGGCACGGAAGAGCTGGTATTCAATCAGCGTGACGCTGAGAGCGTCGGTAAGGACACGGCAAATGCCGCCAATGCCATACTGAAAGAGAAGGGCATTCAGGGCGGCCTGACCGTTTCCGAAGAGACCAGAGACATCCCGGGCGGCGTGATCGTCCGTCAGGGCAACATTGAGGTAAACTGTGCGGTTGATACGCTTGTGCAGATGAGCCGCAGCGAGCTTGCCTCGCAGGTGGCGGAAATCCTGTTCGCCTGATTCGCTGACAAGGAGGAAACGGACTTGTCAAAGAAACAATTTAAAGATAATCAATACATTTGTCTTTCTGCGATCCTCCGCGCAAAGGAAGCCAAAATGCTTTCCCGTTCGCAGATAGAGCGTATGCTGACGGAGTCCTCTTTTCAGGATGTCTGCCGCATCGCCTCTGAATGCGGATATGTGGATATGAGCAACATGGATGTTGCCGGAGTCAACGCTGCCCTCGCGGAAGCGCGTGCAAATCAGCTTGCCGAGATTGGCGACATGATTCCGGATCCCGCCGTGCTGGACCTGTTCCGCATGAAATACGGCTACCATAACGCGAAGATCGTGGTCAAATCCCGCGGCGACATTGAAGCGTACCGCGACATCATCTCCGATGCACGCCGCTTCAGCGTGGATGAGCTTCTTGAGGTTTACCGCTCCGACTGCGGGAACGGCGAGCTTCCGCAGGACTATGCCAATGCGATCCGTGAAGCGAAATCTGCTCTTGCCCGCACCGGCAATCCGCAGCTTTCCGATTATATTCTGGATAAGGCATTTTTCTCCGAGCAGCTCCGTGAAGCAGCAAAATACAATAAGCCCTATATCACCGAGTATGTTCGTCTGCAGATCGACAAGGCAAATCTTTGCAGCCTGATGCGTACCATCAACATGGAAAAACGCGAAGAGCG
>JAZQNZ010000082.1:0-3382 GCA_045627665.1 Oscillospiraceae bacterium | reverse complement strand
GTGACGATCCTGAGCGTCTGGCTGCTGGGCAGCGCCTATCTCCGCCGTGTGACGAGCGGTCTTGCCGGCCTGACCGACTTTGCCCGCCGCATCACGGACGGCAGCTTCGGACTGAAGATGGAGCATCTGACGCCCGATGAGCTGGGCGATCTCGCGGGCGAGATCAACGCACTTTCCGCCGAAGCGGCGCGCAGCGGCAAGCTGCAGACGGAGTTCATTCCCTCCGTCTCCCCTGAGCTGCGGACTCCGCTGACCGCCGTGACCGGCTGGGCGGAGGCGCTGAGCTATGACGAGGCCATACAGGGCGATTCCCGCCGCGGCGTGGAGATCGTCGCCAAAGAGACCGGACGCCTGACGAAAATGGTGGAGGAACTGCTGGAGTTTACCCGCATTCAGGACGGCCGCTTTCGCCTGAATATCGAGACCGTGGACGTCCCGGCGGAGGTGGAGGACGCGATCTACACCTACAGCCGCCTTCTGCAGCAGGAAAATGTCGTGCTGAACTACGACTGCGACGAGGAGAGCATCCCGCCCGTCATGGCGGACCCGGAGCGCCTGCAGCAGGTGCTGCTTAACATTCTGGACAATGCGGCAAAATACGGCAAGGACGGCGGCGCCATCGAAGTGTCCGTAAAATCGGACACGAAATCCGTGATAATCACCGTCAGAGACCACGGGCCAGGCATCCCGGCTGCGGAGCTTCCGCACGTCAAGGAAAAATTCTACAAGGGCTCCGGACGGGCGCGCGGCAGCGGCATCGGCCTTGCCGTGTGCGAAGAGATTGTCTCCCGCCACGGCGGAGCGCTCCACATCGAAAACGCTGAGGGCGGCGGTACGCTTGCGACCGTAAAGCTGCCCGTGAACAAGTAACGAACAATTCCGTTTGAAAAGAGAACAGTCTATGTCTAACAACACAAAAACCGGCGGCTTCAAGACCAGCATCGGCGGTCAGGCCCTGATCGAAGGCATTATGATGCGCGGACCGGAGAAGCAGGCTATCGTCTGCCGTCTGGCGGACGGCACGCTGCAGAGCAAGGTGGAGGGCCTCAAGCCGACGCCGAAGACACCCTTCATCCGCGGCGTTGCCATTTTTATCAGCTCCATGGTGAACGGCATGAACGCGCTGACCTATTCCGCGGAGCTTCAGCCGGAGGAGATGCAGGAGGAACCCTCTAAATTCGACCGTTGGCTGGAGGAAAAGCTCGGCGGAGAGAAAGGCCAGAAGGCGATCATCGGCTTCGCCGTTGTGCTGGGGATCCTGATCGCGGTGGGACTATTTGTCCTGCTGCCCGCATTCCTGTTTGAGCTTCTGCCGGATGGGCTGCATCTGGTGGTGCGCTGCATTCTGGAAGGCGTTATCCGCATTGTGATCTTCCTTGCCTATCTCTGGCTGTGTACCCGCATGAAGGAGATCAAGCGTCTGTTTGCCTACCACGGCGCCGAGCACAAGACCATTTTCTGCTATGAAAAGGGGCTGGAGCTGACGGTGGAAAACGTCCGGAAGCAAAGCCGCTTTCACCCCCGCTGCGGTACAAGCTTCCTCGTTGTCATTATGATTATCAGCATCTTCATCGTGTCCGTCATGACCTGGGTGCTGAGCCTGTTCCCGGGCATTGCCGCGCTCCCGAAGCTTGCCGCCGCGCTGGTGCGCGTGCTGGCAAAGCTGATCCTGCTGCCGGTGATTGTCGGCATTACCTACGAACTGAACCGCTGGGTCGGCCGCCACGACGAAAACCCGATCGCAAAGATCGTCGCGTGGCCAGGCAAGCAGATCCAGCATCTGACGACCAACGAGCCGGACGACAGCATGATCGAGTGCGCGATCGAGTCCGTCAAGCTTGTCATCCCCGAGGTCCGGGGCGCGGATGCGTGGTAACGGCGATGCCGAGAACCTATAATGAACTGTATATCGGGCTGCGGCAGCGGCTGCGGGAGGCCGGCGTGGAGGCGGCAGCATTGGAAGCCCGTCTGCTGACGGCATTCGCCGTCGGAAAAACGCCGGAAAAGCTGCTGCAGGATCTGCGGCTGTATGCTTCGCCGGAGCTGGAAAAGCGCGTGGACGCCGCTGCGCAGCGGCGGCTGAACGGGGAGCCGGTTGCGTATATTACGGGGTCGTGGGAATTCTACGGCCTGAATCTGACGGTGAACCGGGATGTGCTGATCCCCCGCCCGGACACGGAAACGCTGGTGGACAAGGCACTGGAGCTGCAGAAGGACAAAGCTGCGCCGCTGCGCATCCTTGACCTCTGTACGGGCAGCGGCTGCATCGGCTGCGCACTGGGACATATGCTGCCGCAGAGCCATGTTGTGCTTGCGGATATCAGCCTGAAAGCGCTCAACTGCGCGAAGCAGAATGTCCGCGCCTGCGGGCTTGGCGCGCGCGGCGTGTGCATGGAGGCGGACGCGACTGCCGCACCTCCGGCGCAGATCGGCAGCTTTGATCTGATCGTCAGCAACCCGCCCTATATCGCGCGGGACGAGATCGAAACACTGGATTTTTCCGTGCGCGGTTACGAGCCGCGCATGGCACTGGACGGCGGGGCGGACGGTCTGGATTTTTACCGCGCCATTCTGGAACACTGGCGGCCGCTGCTGCGGCGCGGCGGCTGGCTGCTTTTTGAGATCGGCGAAACGCAGGCGGCGGAGGTGGAGCACCTCATGCGCCTTGCGGGGCTGAACGGCGTCGGCACCGTGCAGGACGCCGCCGGGCATGACCGCGTTGTGTTCGGCAGAGAATGAGCGCGCGGCGCAAAAAAATATCGTGATTTTTGAAAACTTGAGATAAAGAGGTAAACGAACTATGGCAGCAGCAAAGACGAAGACCCCCGTGGAGACTCCGGGCGTTGCGAGCGACAAGAAAAAGGCACTGGAAACTGCGCTGGCGCAGATCGAAAAGAACTACGGCAAGGGCGCCATCATGCGCCTTGGCGAGGACATCCCCGTGAACGTGGAGGCCATCTCCACCGGCTCGCTGTCCCTCGATCTGGCGCTTGGCGTCGGCGGCGTGCCGAAAGGCAGAATCATTGAGATCTACGGGCCGGAATCCTCCGGTAAGACTACGCTGGCGCTGCACATCCTCGCTTCCGCGCAGAAGGCGGGCGGCGAAGTGGCCTTCAGCGACGTGGAGCACGCGCTGGACCCGGCGTACGCCCGCGCCCTCGGCGTGGACATCGACTCCCTGCTAATCTCCCAGCCGGATACCGGCGAGCAGGCGCTGGACATCACCGAGGCGCTGGTGCGCTCCGGCGCGGTGGACGTGGTCATCGTGGACTCTGTTGCCGCGCTCGTGCCCCGCTCCGAGCTGGAGGGCGAGATGGGCGAGAGCAGCGTCGGCGTCGTGGCACGTTTGATGAGCCAGGCGCTGCGCAAGCTGGCGGGCACG
>JAZQNZ010000081.1:0-3081 GCA_045627665.1 Oscillospiraceae bacterium | reverse complement strand
CGGGGACATCGGCACTGTCCGGCGGAATGTAGTCCGCATTCCCGGTTTGCGCGTCATATACGGCGAACAAAAAGCCCGGCGGCATGGGTAGGATTCACGGCCCTGCAAAAAATGGGGGGTGGAGGCGGAGGACATCATGCGGTTTTTGAGCAGAATGTCGCCCACGCGGAGAGGGGAGAGAAGTGCGTCGTATCGGGTCATGGGGAGGCCACCGGCCTTTCTTTATTAAATTATATCAAAGTATCCTGACCATTTCAATTACACACGGCTAAAGCTGAAAGAAAAAATGTACATATAAACGGCCAAAAATTCTCCTCCGGGCTTGCTTTATGCGGTCGTTCCCGGGGGCAGCCGTTCAAATTTGTTATACTCCGGTGCAACATAGATTCCCTTGAAGCTGTCTCCGTTGGCACAGATGAAAACGCCTCGAAGCCAAAGGACTTCGGGGCGTTTGGGATATAAGGGGGGGCTTTATTCTGCGTCGGTGTTTTCGCCTTGACGTCCGGCGTCGCGGAAGCTGATGGCGGCGTCGAGCACAAGCAGGAGGAAAAACTCAAAGAAGCCGAAAGCGAGAATAAAGGCAAAGGGGCTTTTCGGCATATCCAGCACATCCGTGCTGCTGCCGATCGTCAGAAGGCTCATGCCATATTTTACGCTGCCGAACACGATCAGCGCAGCGGCGGCAGCCTCCAGAACATTCACCACGCCCTGCCAGATGCAACGCAGCTTCGGCTGCATTTTATCCACAAGCATATTGACCCAGATGTGTCCCTTTTTCACCTGCAGCATCGGGATCGAAAAGGCACAGAGAACGATCAGAAGATACGAGGAAAACTCGTTGGAGCCCGGGATCGACCACGCCTGCCCGGAGAGCTTACGGAGGATCACGTCGATGGACACGATCAGACACATGACAAGGCAGGTGGACATGGCGAGATAGTTGACTGTGGTCACGGCTTTGCCGAGGACGGTACGCGCTTTATCCATAAAATCTCCGCTCCTTTCAGCCGTAAACGGCGTTGTAGTAATCGACATAGGCTTTGGCCCCATCATACAGCGCCCGTGCGCTGTCGGGGTCGTCCTGCTGGGCGATCCAGCGCTGCGCGACGCCGTTGTAGGACTGCTGAAGCTGGGCATCCAGCGCCGGAGAAGGGGCGAAAATGTCGCCGCCGTTGACGGTCGCTACATAGCGTCCCGCCGCCTCCCAGTAGTTCCAGATATCCACCAGATCGAGCAGATAATCGCCGGAGACAGACTCGATCTCGGCCTTGATGTCGTCGGGGATGAAGCGCCAGATGTCGGCATTGGCCATGAGGCAGTACGCCGAGCAGCCGACGTTGGAATCCACATAGTAGTTCAGCACGCCCGGGTCGGCCAGCGAGAAGGATTTTACGCCGTGCCAGTCCGTGACGAGATAGCTGATGACGCCGGTGGTGACGTTGGTATATACGTCGCCGATAGCGCAGCCGAACACCGACGCGCCCACCTGCGACACGAACAGCTGCGCGGGGCCGTTGTTGGCGCGGATATTGCCCACGATCTCGGACACGTCGGCGATCTCGTGATTGCCCTTGTAGGACAAAGGGCTCGTGCAGTTTGTCCAGACGAACAGCAGCTCACCGCAGCGGGCAAATTCCTTTTGCAGCGCCTCGCTGTTTTTGTAAAGCTCCCACATCGCGTGGGAACCGGCGGTGGCGTTTTGGATGCCGAGCGCGGGGTTCTGGATGACATTCGCCAGCGGGACATAGCCCTTGAAGTAGCAGGGCAGCGTCCAGCAGAAGTCCACCACGCCGTTTCGCATATCCTCCAGCGCCGCCATGGTGCTGGAATGTGCGCCGGAGTAACCGATGTTGAAGTCCACCGCGCCCTCGGTGGCGATGGTGACGGCGTTCGCCCACGCGGTCAGAAATTCACCCGGGGCGGATTCGGCGGGGTCGTGGCAGGCGAGGGTGAAGGTATAGGTGGGCTTCACGGCGTCGTAGGCGGCGGCACGGGCGGCGAGCGCGTCTATGACGGCGTAGGACTGCGCCCAGGGGCCGTTTTCATGGGTGGGCTCGACGGAGACGTTCCAGTCCGGTCCCGGGGCAAAATCACCCTTGACCGGCAGCGCGGCAAGCTCGCCGGAGGCGGTGAACACGGGAGATACGGCGCTTTCTTTGCTTCCGCAGCCCGCGAACGAGACGGTCAGAAGCAGCGCAGCCAAAAGAATACAAATTGTTTTCTTCATATCAGCAGCCCTCCTTCTCAACCGTAGCTCATGAAGCTCGGCAGCCAGGTCGCCAGCGCGGGGAAGCAGATGACGACGAGGATAGCAACGGCTATGCCGATGAGGAAGGGTGCTGTACCCTTGAACACCTCGCTCAATGACATATCCGGCGCGATGCCTGCCATGACATAGCAGCACATACCGACCGGCGGCGTCATGAGGCCGAACTCCATCAGCATGACCATCAGCACGCCGAACCACATCACGTCAAAGCCGTAGGAGGTGATGATGGGCAGGAAGATGGGTGTCAGCAGCACGATCAGCGGCAGGGAATCGACAAAGCAGCCGAGGATGCCGTAGATCAAAAGGCAGATCGCGAGAACCGCCCACTTGGAGACGTTATGCGACAGGCACACCGCGGCAAGCGAGGTGGAAACGCCCGTCAGGGAGAAGAACTGTCCGAGAAGATCGGAGCCGATCATAATGAGGAAGATCATGGCGGTGGTCTCCATGGTCTCGATCAGCGCGGCGCAGAGATTCGGCATGGTGAGCTGCTTCTTGGCAGCCATGAAGATGAGAGCGCCGAAAGCGCCGATCGCGCCGCCCTCCGTGGCGGAGCACCAGCCGAAGAGAATGCCGCCCAGAACGATAATGAACAGGCACAGCACCGGCAGAACGCCCAGCAGCGCCCGCAGTTTTTCCTTCAGCGGGAAATCCGGCCCCTTGGGACCGGCGGCGGGGTCGATCGTGCAGATCACGATGGCGACTGCGGCGTAGCACAGGCAGAGCAGAACACCCGGGAGGATGCCGGAGATGAACATGGGTCCCACGCCAACACCCGCGTTGATGCCGTAGAGCATGAAGCCGACGGAGGG
>JAZQNZ010000080.1:0-2722 GCA_045627665.1 Oscillospiraceae bacterium | reverse complement strand
TGTCAGCGCGTCACCGCAAGAAGCAGCTTGTCGAATACATCGAAAGCGTGACGTACAACGCGGAATCGGCGAAGAACAACACGCTGATGAATTTTCCGTTGCCGATCGTGGTTTTCAAGCTTTCCGACAACCGCATCATCTGGGGCAATCAGATCTTTTTCGACCTGTTCGGCGGGCAGCAGCCCAGCTTTGAGGGCGGGCTGACGGACATGGTGGCGGGCTTTTCCAGCTAATGGCTGCTGGAGGGGAAAAAGCAATATCCCGGTCTGGTGCAGGTGGGCGAGCGCAAGTATCAGCTCCACGGCAACATCGTCCGCGCCCGCAACGAGGATGTCAGTGAGAGCGCGCGGGATTTCATGGGCATTACCTACTGGGTGGATGTGACGGAATTTGACAATATCAAGGCCGAGTATGAGTCCTCCCGCCCCGTGACGATCCTTTTCGTTATCGACAATTATGACGAGCTGATGAAAAATGTTCCCGACCGCAGCAAGGTGGAGCTGCGCGGCAGCATCGACGATCAGATCAACCAGTGGTGCGAGGGAAAAACCGGCTTTCTCCACCGCTATGACCGCGACCGCTATGTTCTCATCATGGAGAGCCGCTATCTGAAGGACATCACCGAAAAGAAATTCAACATCCTTGAGAGCATCCGCAGCGTCGTCAGTCCCACCGGCATCCACGCAACGCTGTCCATCGGCGTCGGAAAGGACGGCAGCAGCTTTGAAGAGAACTTTTCCTTTGCCAACCTCGCCGTTGAAATGGCGCTCAGCCGCGGCGGCGACCAGGCGGTCATCAAGGATCGCTTCAATTTTGAATTTTTCGGCGGCAAGAATACCGAGATCGAAACCCGAAGCAAGGTGAAAAGCCGCGTGACCGCAAACGCGCTTGCCGAACTGATGCGCGCATCCAGTCAGGTGTTTGTGATGGGCCACAGGTTCAGCGATCTGGATTCGATCGGCTCCGCGGCGGGCATTGTCTGCATCGCACGAAAGCTGGGCAAGCCGGCGAATATCATTGTCAATCCGAACAAAAATGCAGCCGGACGCCTCATCAATGCGATGAAGGAGACGCCAGAATACAAAACCGTCTTTCTCTCTCCGGAGGACGCTATCGTCAAGGCGGACAGCCGGACGCTTCTTGTCGTGGTGGATACCAACCGTCCGGAGCAGGTGGAGAGCGAAAGCCTGCTGGAATCCTGCAACCGCGTTGCCGTCATCGACCATCACCGCCGCGCCGCAAGCTATATCCGGAATGCAGCGCTGGCGTTCCACGAGCCGCACGCCTCCTCCGTCTGCGAGCTGATGAGCGAGCTTCTGCAGGAGCTGACCGAGTCCGGCGATCTGACCCGCGTGGAGGCCGAGGCAATGCTCTCCGGCATTGTGCTGGACACGAAGTCCTTCACCATCCGCACCGACGAGCGCACCTTCGACGCCGCAGCGTTTTTCCGCCGCATGGGCGCAGATACGAGCGAGGTCAAAAAGTATCTGCAGAGCGATCTTGACAGCAATCTCGTCAAATTCGGCATTCTCCAGAGCGTCCATATCTATCGCGATAATATTGCCATCGCGGTGAAGGAGGAGGAGACGGCCCGCTTTACCCCCGCGCAGGCGGCGCACGATCTGCTGGGCATCCCCGGCGTGGAAGCTTCCTTTGTCGCTTTCGCTACGGCGGACGGCGGCGTAACGATCTCCGCGCGCAGCATCGGAGATGTAAACGTCCAGCTCATTCTGGAAAAGCTCGGCGGCGGCGGCAACAAGTCCGCAGCGGGCGCCCAGGTGAAGGACATTACCCTGCGCGACGCCGTGAACACCCTGTGTGCGGCGATCGACGAATTTCTGGATACCTGAACCATCCGCGTGAATGCGCGTCGGACGCGCGTTCCGGGGGACAAATATCAGACCAATATCATCTGAAAAAGGAGAGAAAACAATGAAGGTTATTTTCACCACCGACGTGAAAGGTCAGGGCAAAAAGGGCGAGCTCAAGGAGGTTTCCGAGGGCTACGGCCGCAACTATCTTCTGCCCCGCAAGCTGGCTGTGGAAGCGACCACCGACAATATGAACACCCTGCGTCTGAAGGAAAAGGCAAAGGCCGCCGCCATTGCCGCGGAGAAGGCGAAGGCGCTGGAAAACGCAAAGCAGCTTGAAAGCATCATTGTAAAGATCTCTGCAAAGGCAGGCTCCGCAGGAAAGCTGTTTGGCGCCGTGACCAGTCAGGAAATCAGCGACGCATTGAAAGCGCAGTTCGGCATCGAGATCGAAAAGCAGAAGATCGTTCAGACCGACCCCATCAAGAACTTCGGCAGCTATGACGTCAAGTGCAAATTCGGCTATGAGATCAGCGGCGTGATCCACGTCCTTGTCGTTGAGGAAAAGTAACCGGCAGAACCCCGCATAATTCGGCAGGAGGAAACAGCGATGGATGAACTTCTCGGCACCCGCGTGCCGCAGAGTCTGCAGGCGGAGCAGGCGGTGATCGGGTCGATGCTGATCGATCCGAACTGCATCCCGGACGTTTTGAAGGACGTCCGCGCGGAGCATTTCTACAACCGCACGAACAGAGACATTTTTGAGACCGTCTTCGCCATGTTCAACTACGGTCAGACCATTGACGCGGTCACCGTTCTGGAGCAGATGAAGGCGCGCGGCGTCTATCAGGAGGGCAGCACCAACAAATATTTTGCCGATCTGATGGACGTTACGCCCACTGCCGCCAACG
>JAZQNZ010000079.1:0-5347 GCA_045627665.1 Oscillospiraceae bacterium | reverse complement strand
GAACAGACAGTCCGCCGAAGCCGAGCAGAAAGGCGGCGAGTGCGAGATTGATTCCGTTCGGCGCAAGTCCCTGCATCGCACCGATGCCGCTGCCGAGCTCCAGAATTCCGGCTGTGAGGGCGTTTGCTGCCTGAAGACTGATTCCTGTCCGAAGCGAAAGAAATGCGGAGAGCTGCGAAATGAGCCCGACAGCGCGAAGCAGGGCTGTGAGTACGGAAAAAAAGACTGCATAACCGCAGATGTTGGCTGCCGCATTGACGGCGGAGGCGATGCTGCGCGTCAGTGCCTGCCCAAGCGGAACTGAGGCGGGGCGCGGCGGAACTTCAACGCATTGAGCGTTTGCTGCGCGGCGCGGCAGCATCAGCGCGAGAATGAGCGCTGCGGCAATATGGCAGCAGTAGAGCAGCAGTCCGTATTTTCCGCTGCCGAAAACCGCGCTGCCCGCCGCGCCGATGATGAATGCGGGCCCCGTGTTGTTGCACCAGGGGAGAAGGGCTTCTGCGTCTTCCGCGGAAAGAACGCCGCTGCGCACCAGATCTCCGAGTGCGGCGGCCCCGACGGGATAACCGCCCGTGAGTCCGAGAATGAGCGGCGCCGCTGCATAGGGAGATATTCCGATGCGGCGGAACAGCGGCGCCGCTGCCTGCGCGAGCGTCTGCGGCACACCGAGTGCGGACAGCAGACCGGAAAGAACAAAAAACGGCAGCAGAGACGGCACGATGACCCGTGCGCAGACGGCAAGACCGCTGCGGGCGCCTTCCGAAGCCGCCTGCGGCATTGCGATCAGGAGCGCAAGCGCTGCAAGCACGAGCAGAAGCGCCGTGTGCATCGTAAGATTTCGTTTCATGGAATACCCCCTCCCGTCGTTCTGCTATTCTATGAGCGCGTACGGGGCTAAAATGACCGTTCGGCGCATACAGTTTTTCCGAGGTGATGGGCATGAACAAACTCTCGGAGCGCATGACAAAGCTTCTGGAACTGCCGGGTGAACTGGCGGACGGCGTAACACGGCTGACGCTGACGGGCGCGGAGCGCGTTCTGATCGAAAACCATAAAGGATTGCTGGACTACACCGAAGATACCGTTGAGGTCAGCGGCGGACGATTACGGCTGCGCGTGCGGGGCGAGGATCTGATCCTTCGCGGTATGAACGGCGAAGAGCTGCTCGTGACCGGACATATTTTCGGCGTGGAGGTGGAAGGCGGATGAGGGGGCCGTACGCTTTCCTGCAAAGCGCGGAAAGACGCGTGATCTGCGAGGTGCGCGGTGTGCTGCCTGCGGGATTTCTCGATGCCTGCGCAGCCGGTGGGACCGGTGTGCTTCGCGCGGAACGCGGCAAAGACGACAATACGCTGATCGTGACCCTGCCGCGCTCCGCCATTTCATCTGCCAGACGTGCCGCCGTGAAAAGTCAGTGCGAGCTGCGGATCATGCGGGAGACGGGCGGAGGCGTGCTTCGCCGCAGGCTGCTTCGACGGATCGTGCCGCTTGTGTGCCTTGCGGTGCTGTGCCTCCTGCTGGTGTTTTCCCGCTGTTTTATCTGGGAAATCGAGGTGACGGGCAATGAGCGCGTGCCGGCAGCAAAAATCCTGAATGCGCTGGCGGAATGCGGCATCGCTCCCGGCTGTTTCTGGCCCGTACTGACGAGCGACAACGTCCGCAGCGAGCTGCTCGTGCGTTTGCCGGAGCTTTCATGGGCGACCGTGAATATATACGGCAGCCGTGCGGAGGCGATCGTTCGTGAACGCGTGCCGAAGCCGGAGATCTACCGCGCAGATACGCCGGTCGATCTCGTTTCAACGCACATCGGCTTCGTGACGCAGGTGCGCGCGCTGAACGGCACGGCGCGTGTGCGGCCAGGCAGCGCGGTCGTACCCGGAGACGTGCTGATCGCAGGGGAGACGAGCAGCGCTTTTTCCGGCAGCCGCAGCGTTCATGCGCTCGGTACGGTACGCGCGGAAACATATTATGAGCTGACCGCGTGCGCCCCGGCGGAGGTGCAAATGAAACTGCCGGAGCGATCATTCACGCGCTGGGCGGTTCAGATCGGAAAAAACAGGTATAATATTTTCAGAAACAGTAGCATTTGCGATCGGGATTGTGATAAAATTAAAAATGTATGGGCGTGTGAAATCGACGGACTCTTCTCTCTGCCGCTTGCGCTGATTCGGGAACGCTGCACGGCGTATTCGGTGCGCAGCAGCCCGGCAGATCAGGCTGCCGTTTCCATGCGTCTGGAGCAGACGCTTTATGAGCGCCTGACCGCGTCTGTCGGTGCGGATGCGGAAATCGAGTCGGTCAGCTATTCCCACAGCACTGCGGACGGAAAAATCATTGTCTGCCTGCGTGCCAGATGCAGCGAAAATATCGCTGCGGAGCAACAAAGAATACAAGAGGATGCATTGCCATGACGGAACGTACCATTGCAGTTGACAGAATTGAAAATATTATCAGCGTGTTCGGCTCGTTTGACCAGAATATCCGTCTGATCGAAAGCGAACTCGGCGTGAGCGTGATGGATCGTGAGAGCGAGCTGCGCATCACGGGCGAGGCGGAGAATGTTCTGCTGGCGGAAAAGGCGGTGAACGCGCTGCTTGCGCTTGCCGCAAAGGGCGAGAGTATCGACAGTCAGAACGTCCGCTATATCCTCAAGCTGGTCAAGGAGGGCAAGGAGTCCGAAATCGACACCCTTGCGGAGGACGTTGTCTGCGTTACGGCGAAGGGCAAGCCGGTCAAAGCCAAAACACTCGGACAGAAATCCTACTGCGAGGCCATCCGGAAAAACACGGTTACGCTCGGTGTCGGCCCCGCCGGTACGGGCAAGACCTATCTTGCCGTTGCCGCCGCAGTTGCGGCCTTTCGCGCGAAGGAGGTCAACCGCATTATCCTGACGCGCCCCGCCGTCGAAGCAGGTGAACGGCTCGGGTTCCTGCCGGGGGATATGCAGAGCAAGGTAGACCCGTATCTGCGTCCGCTGTACGATGCGCTGTTTGATATGTTCGGCGCGGAGACCTATAACAAATATCTGGAGCGCGGAAACATCGAGGTCGCGCCGCTGGCATATATGCGCGGCCGCACGCTGGATGACAGCTTTATCATTCTTGACGAGGCACAGAATACCTCGCGCGAGCAGATGAAGATGTTTCTGACGCGCATGGGGTTCGGCTCAAAGATGGTTATCACCGGAGATGTGACGCAGATCGACCTTCCCGGCGATAAACCCAGCGGTCTCAAGGAGGCCATGCGCGTGCTGGAGGGGATCGAGGATATTGCCATCTGCCGCCTTACAAGCGCGGATGTTGTCCGCCATGTGCTGGTGCAGCGCATTATTGAAGCATACGAGAAGCACGCGGAGCGTACAGAGAAAAAGCCTGCGGGAGAGATTCATAAAACATACAGAAAGAAGAACTGAAATGCACACGATACAGATCAACAGAGAAAAGCGCGGCCTCGGTTATCCGGATGCGCCGAAGATGATCCGTACTGCCGCGCGCACCGCGCTGAAGGTGCAGGACGTGGATGCGGATTGTATCATCAATGTTCTGCTGACGGATGACGACGGCATCCATGCCGTCAATCTGGAGCAGCGCGGCGTTGACGCCCCGACGGATGTTCTGAGCTTCCCGCTCAATGAGCTGACAGAGGGAAAATTCGACGCGGACGAATGTGAATACGACTACGAGAGCGAAAAGTGTATGTTGGGCGACATGGTGATCGACCTGCAGCGCTGCGCACGGCAGGCGGAGGAATTCGGCCACAGCTTTGCGCGCGAGGTCAGCTATCTGACTGTCCACAGCGTGCTGCACCTTCTTGGCTACGACCATATGGATGAGGGCGCACAGAAAAAGCGGATGCGTGCAAGGGAAGAGGCCATCATGGATGTGCTGAAGATCGAATGACAGTCGGCGGCAAACAAATGAAAACGGAACGCCTTTATGGGCCGGATGCCGCAAAGTGCGCGGCAACAGTGCTGGTTTTGTCGGTACATTTTTTCCTGAACACGGGGTTTTACGATCAGCCGCTGCAGGGCGGCGTGATGGCGGTGTGCACATGGCTGCGGATGCTGTTTATGGTGTGCGTCCCGATGTTTATGATGCTGACGGGGTTTCTCTCGGTCGGGCGCCGGGTGCGCGACGGCTGGCTGCGCGGATTGTGGCACACCGTTGCAGTCTGGCTTGTCAGCTCTGCGATCTGCCTGCTGTTCCGACGGCTTTGGCTTGGAGAAGCGTTTGACCTCCGCAGAATATTTATTGCGCTGGTGAACTACTCCGCCGTACCGTACGGCTGGTATGTTGAGATGTTTATCGGACTGTATCTGCTCTCGCCGCTGCTTGCCGCAGCATGGAGCGCAATGGATGAGCGCGGCAGGCGCGCTGCCGTCATTTCTCTGCTTGTGATGACCGCGCTGCCGACCGTGACGAACCTTTCCGTGCCGATCCTGCCCCAGTGGTGGACGGGCATTTATCCGGTCACTTACTTCGTCCTCGGTATGTATCTGAGGGAGCATTCGCTGCCGAAGATCCGCGGCGTGTATCTTGTGCTTGCGTGGGCGGCGTTTGCTGCGGCGGCTGCCGCGATGCGCTGGTATTTTGCGCATGACGATGTATTCACATGGGCAGCCTATACGGATTGGGGCAGCGCCTTTGTCGCGGGGGAGAGCATCTGCGCCTTTGCGCTGTTTTCCCGCTGCACCGGGGAGCGGGTTTCGCCGAGAGTGCGTGTCTGCGTCAGCGCAGTCGCAAGACTGTCGCTGCCGGTGTATCTTTCATCTTATATTGCGGACAGCCTGCTGTATCCGGTTTTGCTCCGCGCTGCGGACACAATGGCGGAGCGGCTGGCGTTTCTGCCGCTGATGGCGGCGGGCGTGCTTGCGTGCGCGTGGTGCATTGCGTGGGTGACGGAGGGAATTGCGGGCACACTGACGCAGCTTCTGCCGCAGAAAAAACCAAAGCAGGAAAGTTGAGGAACAACCGATGAATATTACGAAAAATGCAATGATTACGATCTGCGGTCGTCCGAATGTCGGAAAAAGCACGCTGACGAACGCACTGCTCGGCGAGAAGATCGCCATCGTTTCCAGCAAACCGCAGACTACCCGCAACCGGATCACGGCGATCGTCAACCGCGGCGAGTGCCAGTTGGTCATCATGGACACGCCGGGCTTTCATAAGCCGCACACCAAGCTGGGCGACTATATGGTGAACGTTGTAAAGGAGAGCATCCCGGACGTGGATCTGGTGCTGCTTGTCGTTGAACCGATCGCCAACATCGGCGCGCAGGAGGCGGGCCTGATTGAGAGCATCCGCGCGAGCGGCTGCCGCTGCATTCTTGTCATCAACAAAATCGA
>JAZQNZ010000078.1:0-2536 GCA_045627665.1 Oscillospiraceae bacterium | reverse complement strand
TGTATCTGCATCAGGATTACAGCGGCGGCGTCAATCTGCCGGAGTCCTATCTCAACGAGGACAGCCCGTACAATACCCGTCTCAATACCGGACTGCCCCCGACGCCGATCTGCAACCCCGGCATGGCGTCCATCCAGGCGGCGCTGAACCCCACCGCCGGCAGCGGCTACTATTACTACGCACTTGACGCCGAGAGCGGAGTGCATCAGTTCTTTGCAAAATACGACGATTTCGCGGCGTTTGTCGCAAAGCAGGATTATGGTGATTGAGAAAGAGAACGCGCCGGAGCTGCTTGCCCCGGCGGGAGATAGAGAAAAACTGGAAATGGCGCTGCACTTCGGCGCGGACGCCGTGTATCTTGCGGGAAAAGAATACGGTCTGCGCGCTTTCGCGGGCAACTTTGACGCGGACGGGATGCGTGAGGCGGTGGCGATGAGCCACGCCGCCGGCGCAAAGGTGTATGTTACGGTGAACACCCTGCCGCACGAACCGCAGCTCGCCGCGCTGCCTGCCTATCTGGAGCAGGTGAGCGACAGCGGCGCGGACGCATTCATTATCGCCGATCTCGGCGTGATGGCGCTGGCAAAGCGCTATGCGCCGAACGTTGCGCTGCACGTCAGCACGCAGCTCGGCGTCGTCAATTCCGAGACGGCGCGGATGCTGCACGATATGGGCGCGTCGCGCGTGGTGCTTGCGCGCGAGATGCACATGGATGAGATCGCGTCCCTGCGCGCCCATACGCCGCGCGAGCTGGAGCTGGAGGCGTTTGTCCACGGCGCGATGTGCGTCAGCTTTTCGGGACGCTGCCTGCTCAGCAACTACATGACGGGCAGAGACGGCAACGGCGGCACCTGCGCCCAGCCCTGCCGCTGGAAGTATTTTCTCATGGAGGAAAAACGCCCGGGACAGTATTTCGAGATTCAGGAAGAAGCGAGCGGGACACATATTCTCAATTCCCGCGATATGTGTATGATCGAGCATATTCCGGAGCTGATCGGCGCGGGGATCTCCAGCTTCAAGATCGAGGGGCGCATGAAGAGCGCATACTATGCCGGAATGAGTACTTATGCCTACCGCCATGCCATCGACGACGCGCTGGCGGGAAAACCCTTTGACCCGGACTGGCTGGATGAGTGCATGAAGATCAGCCACCGCCTGTATTCCACGGGCTTCTATTTCGGCGAGCCGGGACAGTTTTATCCGGACAATATGTATTTCTCCGACGCGGATGTGGTCGCGGTTGTGGAGTCCTGCGAGGGAACGGAGGCCGTCCTGACCGAGCGGAACAAATTCTCGGTCGGCGACACGGTGGAGCTTGTCAACCGGAACGAGAAGCCCTGCCGCTTCACCGTCGATGACCTGCGCGACGGCGAGGGGAATCCGATCAGAACGGCGAACCATCCCATGATGCCGCTGCGGATGCGTCTGCCGGCAGCGGCGGAGAGGCTTTCCGTTGTGCGAAAAATTAAGGCTTGACAAGCCGCTCCGGTTTGCTATAATTGCTTCGTGAATATTTCTATGGCTATGACGAAACGAGCTTTGCCATTGCAGCTTTCAGAGAGGAAACGGTCGGTGCAAGTTTCCGGCGTGCGGCAGAGCAGCCATTTTATCAGCCGAGGGCGCGAGGAGCGCCCCGCCTCATCCCCGATATCGGATGACTAAGATGCCCCCAAACGGGGGATAATTAGGGTGGTACCGCGAAGCCATGCTTCGCCCCTATACGATTAGGGGCGGAGCTTTTTTTGTTATTTCCGGCAGGCGAAGGCTCTGCGGGAGCGCCGGCAAACCGGGCGGCTTTTCCGGGAAATTCCGGACGTAGCGGAAAAATGTCGAATAAGAATTGAAAAATGATAATATAAAAGGAGTAAAACCACCATGTCTCATCCCAGTTACAGCGTAAACGAGCTGCGCGAAATGTTCCTGAAGTTTTTTGAAGAGAAGGAGCATCTGCGTCTGCCCAGCTTTTCCCTGATCCCCCAGAATGACAAGTCCATCCTGCTGATTAACGCGGGCATGACCCCGATGAAGCCCTGGTTCAAGGGCGAGCAGGAGCCGCCCCGCAAGCGCGTCTGCACCTGCCAGAAGTGCATCCGTACCGGCGATATCGAAAACGTCGGCAAGACCGCACGCCACGGCACCTACTTTGAAATGCTCGGCAACTTCTCCTTCGGCGACTACTTCAAGCACGAGGCGCTGGCATGGAGCTGGGAGTTCCTGACGGATCCGAAGTGGGTCGGTCTTGAGCCCGAACGCCTGTATCCCAGCGTTTATGTTGAGGACGACGAAGCCTACGACATCTGGACGAAGGAGATCGGAATCCCCGAAGAGCGCATGACCCGCCTCGGCAAGGCGGATAACTTCTGGGAGCACGGCTCCGGCCCGTGCGGCCCCTGCAGCGAGATCTACTACGACCGCGGCGAGGAAAACGGCTGCGGCAAGCCCGACTGCCGTCCCGGCTGCGACTGCGACCGCTTTATGGAGATCTGGAACAACGTCTTTTCCCAGTTTGACATCGACGGCCACAACAACTACACCG
>JAZQNZ010000077.1:0-2897 GCA_045627665.1 Oscillospiraceae bacterium | reverse complement strand
CGACGATCTGCATACCGTCCTCCGCGTTCATGCCGAGCACGGTGCCGCGGCGCTTGGAGGAAATGTCGCTCATGATGTCGCCAAGGTTGGCGTCAGGAATGGTGACCTGCAGCAGGCCGATCGGCTCCATGATGGTGGGCTTTGCGTTGGGAATACCCTCCTGATAAGCGAGACGGGCAGCCGTCTGGAACGCCATATCGTTGGAGTCAACGGGGTGGTAGGAGCCATCGTACAGGGTTGCCTTCAGTCCGACCAGCGGGTAACCGGCGAGAACGCCTTTCTGCACGGCGTTGCGCAGGCCCTTTTCAACGGACGGGAAGAAGTTTTTGGGAACAGAGCCGCCGAAGACTTCCTCAGCAAAGATCAGGTCATCCTGCTCTTCCTGCGGCTCGAAGCGGATCCAGACATCACCGAACTGACCGGAGCCGCCGGACTGCTTCTTGTGACGGCCGTGTGCCTCGACCTTGCCCTTGATCTTCTCGCGGTAAGCGACCTTTGCGGGCAGCAGCTCAACATCGACGCCGAAGCGGCTCTTCAGCTTGGCGCAGAGGACGTCGACCTGAATATCGCCGGCGCCGGAGATGACCATCTGGTGGGTCTCGGCGTTGTTAACCAGATTAAAGGAAATGTCTTCCTCGTTCAGACGGGCGAGGCCGGTGCCGACCTTGTCGTCCTGACCCTTGGTCTTGGGTGCGATTGCCATGGAGTAGCAGGGCTCTGCGATCTCTATGGCGGGATACTCGACCTCGTTCTTGGCGTCGCACACGGTGTCGCCGGTCTTCCACTCCATCTTGCCGACGGCAACGATGTCGCCGCAGCAGGCTTCCTTGACCTCGGTGGTCTTCTTGCCGCACATGGTGTAGAGACGGCCGAGCTTGTCGTTGGAGGAAGCGCGGACATTGCGCAGGGACATATCGGCAGTGATCTTGCCGGCCATGACCTTCACAAAGCTGTACTTGCCGAACTGGTCGGAAACGGTCTTGAAAACGAAGCCTGCGGGAGCAGCGTCCGCCTTGATGCCGTCCATATCGACAGCGGCGGGAACGTAATCCGCGATGGCCTGCAGCATAGCCTCGGTGCCGACGCCGGTCAGACCGCAGGATGCGACCACGGGAACCACGCTGCGCTCCTTCATGCCGAGCTTCAGACCCTTGATGATCTGCTCTTCGGAAAGCTCCATGGAATCGAAGAAGACTTCCATCAGCTCCTCATCGGCGCCTGCGGCGGTCTCCATCAGGGTTGCGCGGAGATCCTCTGCTGCGGAAGCGTCGGCAGCGGGGATGGCGCCCTTGACGGTCTTGTTGCCGTTCGTGGTATAAGCAACATTATGGACGAGGTCGATGACGCCCTTACCATCGCTGGTGGGGGCGGTGACGGCGCAGACGATGCTGCCGTACTTTGCCTGCAGGGCAGACAGAACGGAAGCGTAATCGCCGTGCTCCTCGTCGATCTTGGAGATGCAGAACATCGTGGGGATGTTTGCAGCCTTCAGGGTTTTCCAGGTGCGCTCTGCGCCGACGGAGATGCCGTCCTTGGCGGTGCAGAGAATGATACCGGCTTCCACAGCGCGGAGGGCGCCGGCGACTTCACCTGCGAAGTCGAAGTAACCGGGGCAGTCCAAAACGTTGATCTTGCAGCCTGCGTACTCAACGGGAGCAACAGAAGAGGAAATCGTGATCTGGCGCTTGACTTCTTCGGGATCATAGTCGCAGACGGTGTTGCCGTCCGTGATCTTGCCCTGACGGTCAATCGCACCGGTCAGGTACAGCATACTCTCAGCGAGGGTGGTCTTGCCGCTGTTGCCGTGGCCGAGAAGGGCAACGTTTCTGATGTTCTTGGGTTCGTAATTCATGTGGACGCTCTCCTTATATTGAAACTTGTTTCTATATTCGCAAAAAATTGTTCCAAACGAAATAATTATACACGATATTACCGCGCTTGGCAATATGAATTTTGATCGAAACTTCCAAATATCGCGCAGCAGCCGGTCAATCAGCGCTGCACGTCCCAGACGATCACCGCGGTGGGGATCATCCACAGCAGCATAAAGGTGATTACATTGCCCGCCGTTGCATTGTCAAATGTTCCCGTCCAGCAAAGGAGGAACATCATCAAAAGGCCGAAGACGCAGCCTGCGGCGGCAATGATCGTGCCGGCACGAACGCCGGAAAACAGGCGTCTGCCGCGCTCTGCGGTGCCCACCAGCGGGCCCATGCCTTCGCGCGAAATCACTGCGGCAACACGGCTGTCGCCGTCCGGCTCCGCGCCGGAGATGCGGTAGCGCTCAGCATACGCCGGAAACTTGAAATTGTCCGTCGGGAGCTTGAATTTGGTCTGGAGCATCTGCGGCGTGATATTGAAATCGCGGATGGCAAAGATCGGCTCCAGCTTGCTGCGCAGCAGCAGCACCAGCGCTTCCTGCACGCTGCTCACGGGCGTATATTTCACGGTAAAGATGCCGACAAGTGAGCCGTTGATCGCCGCAAAAACGGAGTTTTTCGATGCGATCTTGCGCGGCACGCGAATACCCATGAGGTTCATAAATCCCGTATTTCCGACATAGACACTCTCACCGTTGACCATTGCGGTCATGCCTCCGCCGTCGTGCGGCTCAAAGTTTTCCAGTTTGGCAAGCGTGCAGCCGTTTCTGCGCAGAAGCTCGGAGAACGGTGCGGTCAGTCCGCTGCCGGAAGCTGCGATGACCGAGCCGGTGTAGGAAAGCACCTTGTCCACCAGACAGCCCTCCAGGATCCGGATATTTGCGACCTCCACCGTCCCCTTCGGAAACACATCCGCGTCCGTAATGACAACATGGCGGCTGCGTCCGATCTCGCGGACCCCCGTCCAGCCGGCAACCGCGGCGCCGCTCTGCGACAGGCGGTGGGCTGCGGCGGCAA
>JAZQNZ010000076.1:0-2649 GCA_045627665.1 Oscillospiraceae bacterium | reverse complement strand
GCCGTTGCTGTCGCAGAGATCGAGATATTTCAGCGTCGGGCAGGATGCAAGCGGCGAAAGATCCGCCACCGGGTTGTCATTGATGCCGACGGAACTGAGCTTAGGCAGACCGGAAAGTGCGCTGATATCCGAAACGCTGTTGTGCTTGATTTCGATTTTCTCGAGCTCCGCAAGGCCGGAAACCGCGCTGATATCGCTAAGCTGCTGTCCCACGATGCAGACTTCCTTCAGATTCGGCAGCAGCGAAAGATCGTCAAGGCTCCCGAGAGAGCCTGCGTTCCTGCCGGTCTGATACCAGCTTTGAATGCCGTCATAGAACTCTTTGCTTGTTGCAAAAACCTCGTTGCCGACGATATAGACCGTTTCGACGTCCTGCAATCGGTCGGTGGTGAAGTGAGCCTTATCTTCCAGACCGGCGGAGGCCCGCGCCGCTTGGTAGATGATTTCGCTTTGAAACCCGAGCGAGGTCATTTCCCGCAGCGCCGCAGTCTCTGAGATCCTTGATTGAATGCTATCCTGTTTGTATAGAAGCAACCCAATCACGCAAGCCGCGGCAATCAGCACCGCGGCAACACCGGAAAGGCTGAGAATCCGGCGGCTCTTTCGGGTGCGGTTCAGCGCCCGCTGCAGCGCAGAAATATCGGCATAGCGACGCCCCGGATCGAATGCCATGCATTTTGCGATTACTTTTTCCAGCGGCGTAGCGGGCTTTTGAATGCCGGCTGTCGTGCCGTTCAAAATCCATTGCATCAAAACACCCAGCGAATAGATGTCCGATTTCGCGTCCGGCTGTGCAAAGCCATACTGCTCCGGCGAGGCAAAGCCCTTCGTGCCGAACGCAATCGTCTCTGTTCCGCCGTTTTCGTCATATGGGCGGGAGATACCGAAATCGATCAGCGATACGCCGCCGTCAGAGCGCATAATGACGTTCTGCGGCTTGATGTCCCGGTGGATGACCGGCGGCGTCATCGAATGCAGATACTGCAGCTGCTCACATAGCTGCAGGGCAATATCCCGCACCTCGTTCTCGTTCAGCGTACGGGCGGCGCAGTACCCGTCCAGCGTCTGCCCGGGAATATACTCCCGCAGAATGCAGCGGGTCTCCTCATTGGAAAACTCTTCGACAAAGTGCGGGAGCATGGGATGGGAAATGCTTCGGATGCTGTCCGATTCCGTGCGGGAGAATAGAGGACTGCCGGAAAAATAGCATTTCGCAATATAGAAAAGCCCGCTATCCCGGCCTTTCACCAAAAGCGTTTCCGTGTCCTTCGACGCAGACAGGCATTCCAGCGTCTCATAGCCGCGCAGAAACCCGGCGGGATAAATGCCGTCTTCAAAGGTCCGGCTGATCCGTTCCATCGTTCTTTTATCCATTTTTACTGTCCCAGCCCAGCGGCGTCAGATCATATTGTGCCAGCGCTTCCTGAACGCCTGCCATGTTCCAGTGCTCTTTCAGCGCAAAAATCAGGACAGCATCGCGGCGAACGCGGGGGTAAAGCGGGCTCTTGGAGGCTGCGCGCAGCAACTGCTGCGTCTCGTCAACATCTAAACCGAGCCCGACGGCAAGCTGCAGCACCTTGTCTCTGGAAGGATTGCGCGTTCCGTTGAAAAGCTGATGACCGTAGGTTCTGTCGATCTGCGCCCGTTCAATGATATGCTCTGCGATCTCATGTTTCTCTGAACAGTACTTTTTCAGGCATTTCTGAAAGGTTTCCCGCTCTAAATCCGTCTCATTATTCCGAAGAAACCCTCCTAAGGTCTTCGTTTTGAAGAGTTTCCGCATCAGGGTGCTGGTTGGAATCTGTCCACGTTCTTTTTCGGCCATGGAATTCCCTCCTTGCCTCGTTAATTTCAATTATAAGTTGTTTTTTTACGGCTTTCAAGAATGCATTCTGCATTCATAATAAAAACATCTCATCCCTCGCATAAAGCAGAACAGCGCCGGCACTTCCGATTGGAAGTGTCGGCTCTGGTTTTTCTTCGTTCAGGCAAAGAAGTTTTCGATCTCGGCGCGCGCTGCGCTGACGGAGCCCTGCGCGAAATTCGGTTTGCCGCCGCCGCGCCCGGAAAGGGCGCCGTTCATCTCTTTTTCGAACGCCCGCAGGTCGCCTTCGGCGACACCGACAGCGTATTTGTATCCCGCCTCGTCGCTGCCGGAAAACACCGCGGCGCGTCCGCCGCAGCTTTGTACAACCGCGTCGCAGCAGCGGCGCACGGCGTCCGGGGACAAATCTTCCTCGAAGAGCAGCACGTCCCCCGCACCTGCATACTGCACGGCACGCTCGGCAAAGAGCTTGTTTTCAAAGCCGACGAGCCGATATTTCGCCGCGGCCAGTTCCTCCTGCATCCGCTGCACGGCGGCGGCGGTCTCCCCCACCTTCGCCGAAAGCGCAACGGACACGCGGCTGTTCTGCTCCGTGACGGCGCGGACGAACTCATACGCTCTGCGTCCCGCCGCCATCTCGATGCGCACGCCCTCCCGGAAGGGTTTCACCGAGAGCAGCTTGATGATGCCAAGCTCCCCCGCGCTGCGGACGTGGGTGCCGCAGCAGGCGCAGCAGTCCGCACCCGGGCACTCCACGATGCGCACCTGCCCGGTCAGCTCTTTCTTGCTGCGGTAGGGGATGGTTTTCAGCGTCTCCGGGTCGG
>JAZQNZ010000075.1:0-5184 GCA_045627665.1 Oscillospiraceae bacterium | reverse complement strand
CGTTCGTTCGCATCCTGGCTCATGCTGTAGGTCTTGTAGCGCTGGGTCAGCAGATCCACATAAAAGACCGCCGCATAATCATCAGAGAGAATGTTGATGATTCGCTGATTTTCCTGCAGGGCATTTTCCTGCTCTTTCTTGATGATCTCCTGACGCTTTTCGCGGTCAATATTGTAGATACCGAGGAATAGACCGTCAGCCGCATCGCGGTCAAGAACCAGCTTCACGCGGTAGTTACGGATCCGTCCTCTGAGGGGCAGTGTAAAGTCCGCGCTGATATGACCATTGGTCTGCAGTTCATTCTCAAGGCTGTGCGCAGCCGAATGCTCCAGGATTCCGCGATACTCCTTCGGAAGCAGGAAGTCCATCAGGAATTTGGTGAGCCTTTCGTCTGAGCCGTTATCGTCTTCAAAGCGCTTGACGATATCAAGGAAATCGCCGCTCGCATTGAAGCGCTTCATCCACCGTGCCTCGCGGTTGATATAGCTGACGTATTCAAAATTTTCTGCCAGCTTGTCAACAGCCTCCAGCGTGTGCTGGCGCTCCAGTGCATCGAGCAGCGCAACGCGCTCATTTTCTTCCGCAACAGCAGCGGCAACGTCTCTGCGGTTTCGATGCATCACCCAAAGACCGTAAAGCGCAAGCAGCACAAATTCGGCGAGGACGAGCAGCATCGCCGTCTTTTGAAATGAAATTGCACCGGCCATCGCCGTCTCTTCCCGGATGATAGTGACAATTTCAAACTCATCGAAATCCGAGGGCTGATATGTCATATAATATTCTTTATCGCTCTCCGGTGTTTTATATACGACGAAGCCTTCCTCTCCGGCAAGGAGGTCTCTGACAACGCGGTCAAAATATGCTTCGCCTTCCACTGAGAACGAATGGAATTCCGCAATATTGGTATATTCCTTTTCCGGGTGAGTATCAATCGTGATCTCTCCGGTACGGCGGTCGATGATCATAAGATACAGTTCGCCGGAATAATCCTTTCTGGTAATCTGTCTGGCAATATCCGCCGTGGGATACACCGCGTATGCCACGGCAACGGTCCGCCCGTCTTTCTCGACGGGAAAATACTGACGGATGATCTGATCCTGATACTGAAGGCTGTATGTCAGCGGAGAAAAATGTTCCCCGTACGGCGCCACATTGCCGAAGCGCAGCGATCTTGTATCAAGCGGCCCCTCCTTCGTGACGAGAATGTCACCGGGAAGCAAACCGCAAAAACGGTTTTCATCGGAAATCTTGGAAAACTCGCTGAGGATCATGCTCACGTTATTGCTGTCGAGATGTTCCTGTTCGGCAAACAGACCGCCAAGCGCGGCAAGGCGCTGACCGTTCTGCCTGAACATTCTGTTCACTTCCTCGGCCGCGGAAGCCGTCGCATTATTCAGACCCTCAATGCAGCTTTCTTCCATGCATTTGTAAGCTTGCGACACAGCGAAAACAAAAAGAAACAGCGCAAGCACGATCAGCAGCAGCGACATGAACGGCATCGAAAATTTATGCATGATTTTCGTGCCTTTGTTTTTCATCTCCTGTTTTTCACTCGTCTCCATGCTACACCGCCTTTCTCTGCAGCAAACAACATTGTCCGATGTATTCAGGTGATCTATTCGGCAAAAACAATGCTCTATGCAGCAAATTCCCTATTCCTATACATTATTTATGATAACACATATTGCCAAAGAATTGCAACATCATTTCCGGAAAAACTGTATGACTTTCTAAAAAGCAAGGAAAAAAGCAAAAACGATGAGCACAGACAGCATATCCGCGCTCATCGTATAGAAGTAAATAAAATTTTTCAGGTGTCCGCAAGGAGCATTTCCCCGATTTTATAAACATCACCCGCGCCGACTGTAAGAATAATGTCGCCGGGCGCTGCCGTCCATCGCAGGGTTTTGACGATCTCTTCAAAGCTGTCAAAATACATGGAGTTGGGGATCTGATCGGCAATGTCCTTCGAGGAAATGCCGAGGGTGTTTGTTTCACGCGCAGCATAAATCTCCGCAAGGACCGTAACGGTCGGGCGGGAAAGCTGCTCAACGAAATCTTCAAACAGCGCTTTCGTGCGGGAATATGTATGCGGCTGAAAAACGACGATCGTACGTTTGTAGCCGATCCCGTCCACCGTATCGAGCAGAGCCTTCAGCTCACCGGGATGATGTGCGTAGTCGTCATAGACATCCGCGCCGTTAAACTTTCCCTTGAACTCAAACCGTCTGCCGGCGCCGTTGAAGGCTGCAAGGCCGTAGCTGACGGCAAGCGGGTCGCAGCCGAGGCAAATTGCCGCAGCGGTTGCTGCAAGGGCGTTTTTGACATTGTGGATACCCGGAACATGAAGCTGAATATGCGTAAACTTCTTGCCCTGATACATAATGTCAAAATCGGTCTGTGCGCCGAGCTGAACGATATTTTTTGCCCAAACGTCGGCCTTGTCTGTCAGGCCGAAGGTCATCAGCTCCCTGCCGAGGGGCGCCAGCGCGCTCATGGTGTTTTCATCGTCAAGGTTGGCAATGATGGTGCCATGCTCCGGCACACGGGAAGCAAACTCACGGAAGGAGTTTTTGATATCGTCAAGGTCCTTGAAAAAGTCAAGGTGGTCAGCCTCAATGTCAAGAATCACAGCGATCGTGGGATAGAAATTCAAAAAAGAATTGCAGTACTCACAGGACTCCATGACAATGGTGTCCCCGCAGCCGACGCGGTGACCGGCTTTGAGCAGCGGCAGCGTGCCGCCGATCATCACGGTGGGATCCATCTGTGCAGCCATGAGAATATGGGTGGACATGGAGGTCGTTGTCGTCTTTCCGTGTGTTCCGGCGATGCACAGCGCATTCTCGTAGTCACGCATGATCGCGCCCCAGGCCTGTGTCCGTTCATACACGGGAATCCCGAGACTCCGCGCCGCCATGACCTCCGGGTTGTCATCATGCACCGCGGCAGTGCGGACTACAAAGTCCAGATCGGAGGAAACATTTTCGCGTCGGTGACCGATCGCGATCTGAATCCCACGGTCGCGCAGATGACGAACATTGTCGCTCTCGGAAATATCTGAGCCGCAGATAATCAATCCCATTCCGGCAAGGACTTCCGCAAGCGGCGACATGGAAACGCCGCCGATGCCGATCAGATGACCGCGAACGCCGGGAGAAAAAAACTTCTTAATTTCGTTCATAAAAACTCCTTGCGAATATTGCCGCACATAATTTAACAATCATATTATACTGCCATTTTATGAGAATTCAAGTGAATTGTGCAGCCCGATGCGCAATTCATGCTAAAACCCCGCCAAAAAAGGCGGGGTTTGCGATTATTTCATCTGCTTCCGACGGGCGAGATTGATCATACCGTCCTGCATATCGTTCAGCTCACGCAGCATTTTGCCCGCGCCGTAAGCTGCGCACGCGAGCGGATCATCCACGACCGCAGCCTCGATACCGGTTCGGCTCGTAACAAGCTTGTCCAGCCCCCACAGCAGGCTGCCGCCGCCGGACATGACGATCCCGTTGACGGAAATATCCGCAACCAGCTCCGGCGGTGTCCGCTCCAGCACCATGTGAATGGTTTCCAGCAGCCGCGATACGGGCTCTTCCATCGCCTCGATCATATCATTGGAGCTGACTGTCACGGTCTTGGGCAGACCGGTCAGCAAACAGCGGCCCTTGACCTCCATGGAGCCGACCTCACTGCGCGGGAAAACGCATCCGATGCTCTTTTTCAGTTCCTCCGCGGTGCGCATACCGATCAGGACATTGTGCTTCCTGCGTATGTACTTCACCACGGCCTCGTCAAATTCATCGCCTGCGGTCTTGATGGACTCGCACTCCACCACGCCGCCGAGTGAAACAACGGCAATCTCCGTCGTACCTCCGCCGATGTCGATAATCATGTGTCCGTCCGGCTTGGAAATGTCAATCCCCGCGCCGGTGGAAGTGGCAACAGCAGTCTCCAGAAGATACACCTTGCGTGCGCCGGCCTCGATGGTCGCATCGATGATCGCGCGCTCCTCCACGCCGGTAATGCTGTTCGGCACGCAGATGATGACCCTCGGCTTGAAAAAGCTGAAGCTCGTCACGCGGGAGATCAGCTCCTGCAGCATACGCGTCGTCATATCATAGTCGGAGATCACGCCGTTTGCGATCGGATGGATGGCAACGATATTCGCAGGCGTTCTTCCGAGCATTTTTTCAGCGTCCTCGCCGACCTTCAAAAGCTTGCCGGAAATCTTGTCCACGGCAACAACGGTCGGTTCACGCATGGAAACGCCCTTGCCGCGCACATACAGCAGTGTACTTGTTGTGCCGAGATCGATAGCAATATCTCTTTCAAAAAAGAGCATGGTTCTTCACCTCAAATAAATGTTAACCCGTTTTTCACGGTTTCATACTGAAGCCAGATGAAACAAGACGCGAAGCTGCTCGTTTCATCGCCGCCGCATTCGTATCAGTCGCGTGTTGCGGCAACAGCGGCGCACAGCACCTCCGCCGCGCCGGCGTCCAGCAGCGTTCTTGCACACTCGGACAATGTTGCGCCGGTCGTAACGATGTCGTCGATGAGCAGAATTCGTTTGCCCGCGATCAGCTCCGCGTCGCTCGCACGGTATGCGCCGGAGATGTTTGCGCGCCGCTTTTCCGCAGAGCCGACAGTGGACTGCTTCGCGGCGTCAACGACCTTTTCCAGCGTGCAAACCGCAACGTCGCCGAGGGTGAGTGCCGTATCCATTGCAAGGAGCATCGACTGATCGTAGCCGCGTTCACGCAGTCGTCCGCTGCTGAGCGGCACCCACGAGATCAGATCATAACGTCCTGCATAGCGCTCGCAGATACAGTCCGCAAGCAACCGGGCATAGGTCTTGGAGTAGCCCGATGCGCCCTTGAATTTGAAACGCAGCAGGGAGTCCCGCACCGCACCCTCATAATACAGCGGCGCAGCACAGTCGGAGAAAAAGTCGCCGGTCTTGCCGCCTCCGCTTTCGGTAAACGGCAGAGTGCTGCGGCAGTGATCGCAGACAAGCTCCGCGCCGCTTTTCAGAACTTTGCGGCAATAAACACAGCGCGGCGGAAACAGGACGTCCAAAAATGCAGAAAAAATACTCATAGCGGAACCTCCGTTGCAATCATGCGGTTTCTCCGGCAAGACGCGAGCGCAGACCGCTGTACCGTCTTGCCTGCTTAT
>JAZQNZ010000074.1:0-3176 GCA_045627665.1 Oscillospiraceae bacterium | reverse complement strand
CGCCACCGGCGAGAAGAAGCTCATGGGCGAGTTCCTGTTCAACGCACAGGGCGAAGATGTTGTCGCCGGTGTCCGCACCCCGATGCCCATCGCCGAGATGGCACAGAAATTCCCCCAGGCCTATGCCGACTTCGTGAAGGTATGCGACCTTCTTGAAGATCACTACCGCGATATGCAGGACATGGAGTTCACCGTGGAGAACGGCAAGCTCTATATGCTCCAGTGCCGCAATGGCAAGCGCACCGCACAGGCTGCGCTCAAGATCGCCTGCGACCTCGTGGACGAGGGCATGATCGACGAGAAGAAGGCCGTTGAGATGATCGACCCGCGCAACCTCGACACTCTGCTGCACCCGCAGTTCGATGCCGCCGCGCTGAAGAAGGCGCAGGCCATCGGCAAGGGCCTCGGCGCATCTCCCGGCGCTGCCTGCGGCAAGGCCGTGTTCACCGCTGAGGACGCGGAAAGCTGGGCTGCCCGCGGCGAAAAGGTCGTCCTTGTCCGTCTGGAGACCTCTCCCGAGGACATCACCGGCATGAAGGCCGCCCAGGGTATCCTGACTGTCCGCGGCGGTATGACCAGCCACGCAGCCGTCGTTGCCCGCGGCATGGGCAAGTGCTGCGTCTCCGGCTGCGGCGAGATCGCCATGGACGAGGAAAACAAGCAGTTCAAGCTCGGCGGCAAGACCTACAAGGAGGGCGACTACATCTCTCTCGACGGTTCCACCGGCAATATCTATGACGGCGTGATCCCCACTGTCGATGCCACCATTTCCGGCTACTTCGGCCGCATCATGGCATGGGCAGACAAGTATCGCCGCCTCGGCGTCCGCACCAACGCGGATACCCCCACCGACGCAAAGAAGGCACGTGAGCTGGGTGCAGAGGGCATCGGTCTGTGCCGCACCGAGCATATGTTCTTTGATCCCGAGCGCATCGCCGCATTCCGCGAGATGATTTGCTCCGACACGGTCGAGGAGCGCGAAGCAGCGCTTGCCAAGATCCTGCCGATGCAGCAGAGCGACTTTGAAGCCCTTTACGAAGCGCTGGAAGGCTGCCCGGTCACCATCCGCTTCCTCGATCCTCCTCTCCATGAGTTCGTTCCCACCACCGAGGACGAGATTGCCGCACTGGCAAAGGCACAGGGCAAGAGCGTTGAGACCATTAAGAACATTATCGTCGGCCTGCACGAGTTCAACCCCATGATGGGTCACCGCGGCTGCCGTCTGGCCGTCACCTATCCGGAGATCGCAGCAATGCAGACCCGCGCCGTCATCCGTGCCGCTATCAATGTCCAGAAGAAGCACGCTGACTGGGCCGTTGTTCCCGAGATCATGATCCCGCTGGTCGGCGAGGTCAAGGAGCTGAAGTATGTTAAGGACGTCGTCTGCAAGACCGCGGACGAAGAGATCGCCGCTGCGGGCGCATCCCTGAAGTACAAGGTCGGCACCATGATCGAAATTCCGCGCGCCGCTCTGACCGCGGACGAGGTCGCCAAGGAAGCGGAGTTCTTCTCCTTCGGCACCAACGACCTGACCCAGATGACCTTCGGCTTCAGCCGCGACGACGCAGGCAAGTTCCTCGGCGCTTACTACGACAAGAAGATCTATGAGAACGATGCGTTCGCCAAGCTGGACCAGACCGGCGTCGGCAAGCTGGTGAAGATGGCAGCCGAGCTCGGCCGCGCCACCCGCCCCGACATCAAGCTCGGCATCTGCGGCGAGCACGGCGGCGATCCCTCCTCCGTTGAGTTCTGCCACAAGGTCGGCCTGAACTATGTCTCCTGCAGCCCGTTCCGCGTGCCCATCGCACGTCTGGCCGCAGCGCAGGCCGCGATCAAGGAAATGAAGGACTGAGATCCGGCGTCGTATAATTCTGACATTCAGATTTTTTCGACTGAAATAAGAACGAATAACGGGTATCTGTTCACGCGTTGAACAGATACCCGTTATTTCAGTATTCCAAGAGTTGCTTACGCGATGCCGGGGTTCTCGGACTGTGAAGCGGCTTTACTTGCCGAGCGTTCCGACGAATACCTCCGCAACGGACTTTTTCCGGCAGTTGTCGCAGAGCTGCGAGGCGGGAATCCCGCTGCGCTTTTCCGCGAGCAAAAGCTCCTCGGCGGTGCCGAGCGTTGTGCCGCAATTTTCGCAGCGTACCAGTGGGAACGTACGGCCCCAAATGGTGCGGGTGTCTGCCGTTTCGGTCAGCTCAATGGCGCCGGTCGGGCAGATGCGCGCGCAGCTTCCGCAGCCGATGCAGATGGTGCTGGGCTCGTGGTAGGGGGTTGAAACCTCCTTGGTGACGCCGCGGTTGACCGTCGAGATCGCGCCGACGGACAGCTCGCCGCAGGCTTTTGCGCAAAGACCGCAGAGGACGCATTTGCTGCCGTCCACACGGATGAAGCGGTCAATCTTCGGGGCGTCGTACTTTTCACAGAGCGCCGCGATCTCGGCGCTTTCCGGCGCGCGGGATTGGAGCATACGCAGGATCATTACGCGCTGGCGGCGAACCTTTTCGTTGTCGGTAAAGACTTCGCACTCTTGCTCCACGGGATAGACACAGGAAACGACGATCTTGCCCCTGCCGCGCTCGAACACCTCAACAATGCAGAGACGGCAGCTGCCTTGTCCCGCAATGGCATCATGGTGGCAGAGGGTGGGGATCTCAATGCCGTTGCGGCGGGCGATTTGAAGCAGATATTCGCCCTTTTCGCATTCACAGGCTTTGCCGTTGATGGTAATAGTCATGCTTCATCCCTCCCCTTGGTGATGACCGCATCGAAGCGGCAGGCCTCGCGGCAGCTTCCGCAGGTGATGCACTTTGCAGGATCGATCACGTGCGGCTTTTTCGGCTCGCCGGAGATCGCTTCGGCCGGGCAGGCACGGCGGCAGGCACCGCAGCCCTTGCACTTCGTCTCGTCGATCGCAAAGCGTGTCAGCTTTGTGCAGACGCCGGCGGGGCAGCGATGTTCGCGGATGTGAGCCTCGTATTCGTCGCGGAAATATTTGAGGGTGGTCAGGACGGGATTTGGTGCGCTCTTGCCGAGGGCACAGAGCGCGCTGTCCTGCATCGTCTCGCTGAGCGCCTCCAGCAGATCAATGTCCTCCATAGTGCCGCGGCCCTCGCAGATGTCAGTCAGGATGGCGAGCATCTGCTTGAGTCCCTCGCGGCAGGGCG
>JAZQNZ010000073.1:0-7071 GCA_045627665.1 Oscillospiraceae bacterium | reverse complement strand
CAGTTTATCCGTATCGCTGATCTGGGGCAGGTTTTCGATGCGGCAAACGCCGTTCACCATCAGCGCTGCGGGAATGATGGCAACAGCGGCGTTTTTTGCGCCGGAAATTTCCACTTCACCGTAAAGCTTTTTCCCGCCTTTTATGATGTATTTATCCAAAATTCACGGCCTCCCGTTAGGATCTCGTTATTAAACGACGTCAGGCGTCGGGATAAAAATCAATGTTTCAAATGAAAAACCATTGTATTTTACCACATATCCGGCAAAAAAGCAATGTTTTTATGGTGAAACGTTCTCTGCGCGCCCCGTTTCCGCATTGATCAGCATCGAACCGGTGTCGGTTTCAACGCACCAGACCGGGCTGAGCACGCTTTCCCCGGATACGGTCACGCTCATCAGATACCCCGGACGCAGCGACTCCAGACGTGAGCAGATCAGTCCCTGCTCCTCCCGGATCTCCGCAAAGCGCGTCAGAACGGAGACGGAATTCAGCAAGCCTTCGCCGCTCTGCGCGGTTTCGGTGTCAAAGGTTCGAACGCCGCTGATCATGTAAAGGCTGCGCTCATTGAAATCGAAGCTTAAGATCGCGTTGAACACCGGGCTGCCGTTCCAGCAGCAATAGTATTCCGGAGCGTTATCCTCCTGTGTGCCGCTTTCGCGCCGCAGAACTTCAACGCCGATCTTCCGCATCATGCGCTCCACCGTTTTTTCGCGGGCAGCGCGAACGGCGGCTTCGTTCCCGGAAAGCAGAACGTCCACCTCTCCGTTCCCGCGAAACACCGCCTGTCCCCTGTCGGAGCGGTAAAACAGGATATTGCCGCCGAGATTCTCCTGCGTGTGCTTCCCCAGCAGGCGCGTCACCTTTTCGGTCTCGGCTCCGCCGTCGCGTACAACCGTGCAGACCGGGGGTGCATTTTGCACGGTCAGGACGCTGTCCGACACGGCGATGCCCTTTTCCGCAAGCAGCGCGGCGACCGATTCCAGTGTTTCCCGTTCGCTGCGGCGCACCTGCAGCTTGTCTGAAAGGACGATCATCAGCAGAAACAGGTTCAGCAGCAGCAGTATGATGATAATAATGCGTTCAAGCAGTCGTTTATCCATCAGTCAGTCACCCAGATACACTCCGCCGTTTCTCCGCGGTCGGCATAGATCAGCTTCGGTTCAGCGCCCTGTTTTGCCGCGATCGCCGCCGCCTGCAGGGTCGGCAGCAGCACCGCCGGCTGCTCCGTAAGCGTAAAGCTGCGGCAGGTCAGGCGAAGCTGCACCACCGTTCCATACCGCAGGACGATCTCAACGGCGTGTCCTCCGGCAAGGCGCACGGGTACGCCCCGCACGGCATAATCCAGCCAGACGGTGCAGCTTCCGGGTGCGGTGTCTTCGGCGGTTCCCGCAAAGATCAGCTCGGCGTCACCGCAGCTTTTTCCGATGCAGTACTCTGCGATCTGCCACGCCGTGTTGACATTTTCCGGCAGGCTGGTGCCGCCCGTGCTGACAGGCAGCGACGTACGGCGGAACGCAATGCTGCCGTCCGGCCGCAGACGCAGGGTGGATTCTTCATCTACAAATACGGTGGTACCGTCGGCCTCGGTGTAGGAATTGGCAACATAGCTGTTCATTCCGACGCCGCGCATCAGCGTGGTGATATCCGCACCGTCCGGGAGTACTGCAGCGCTTTTCACCGTGAATGCCGACAGGGGCTGCGCCGGGATCACGACGAATTTTTCCCCGCCGGAGAGGAGCTCGTTCTCAAATGCGTACTGTGTTCCGTTTGAAATGTATTCGTCGGTGCGGTTGAGAATACCCGCCGTCTGAACAGCGGTGGTGCAGCGGAAAAAGTCATCGTCCTCCGTGCGGTAGCACAGCTCCGTCTGCGTCCCGGAGACGCAGAGGCACAGCATCACGGCGCGGTGCGCCGCCGCGCTTCCGTTCATCGCCGTTCCCAGCCAGTCCGACAGCAGCTCCAGCGGCTGCGGACAATCAAATGCGAGAAAGACGCCGCTGCAGCTCAGCGCATCCTGAAACTCCCGCTCGCTCATCGCCGCCGGCGCGCCGGCGCTGCCCAGCGCCTCGCCGAGTTCGGCGGAAAAACGGCGAAAAATCGCCGTCACGGCTTCTCCGTCATACGCCGCGCCGAAGCGCCCCCCGTCGCCGCAGCAGACGACGGCGGCAAGCGGGCGCACCGCGTCCGCCGGCTTCTGTGCCTGCAGGTCACGCTGCACAAAGGAATCCGACGCAGCCTCCGGAACCGACAGATGCAGTTTTTCGCGCAGTCCGCCGAAATAGCCGGTCTCGCTCAGCAGCAGCACCGCTGTGACCAGCAGAAGCAGGATCACCCCCTGCCGCAGCAGGCCGGCCCGTTTTTCCTTACTCATGGTGCGGACCTCCGACCGGCAGCGTTACGGTAATGGTCGTGCCCTTCCCCTTGTGGCTCTGCACTTCCATCTTTCCGTCGTGGCGCTCCACGATCTCGTGGGCGATGGAAAGGCCGAGGCCGGTGCCGCCGGATTCGCGCGAGCGCGCCTTGTCCACGCGGTAAAAGCGCTCGAAGATGTGATCGACGTCCTCTTTCGGGATGCCGATGCCGTTATCGCGCACAGAGCACCAGACGCCGTCCTCCGCGAAGCCGGCAGACATTCGGATGCGCCCGCCCTCCGGCGTATATTTGATGGCGTTGGAAAGCATATTGATCAGCACCTGCTCGATCCGCTGGCGGTCGCCTCGGATTTCCGGCAGGGTACCGTGAAAATCAAGCGTAAAGTTGTGGTGACGCTTCTGCGCATCCAGAAGCTGCGCATCGTAGACATCACGAACGGACTTTTCAAATGAAAAATACTGAAAGTCAAATGCGATGCTGCCCGCGTCAAATCTGGAAAGCGTCAGAAGATCCTGGACGATCTTGGTCATGCGGTCGCTCTCCCCGACAATGACCTCCAGAAAATGCCGCTCCGTCTCCGGGTCCATGCTCCCGGCGGCGTCGCACAGCGTTTCCGCATAGCTTCGGATGCTCGTGACGGGCGTGCGCAGCTCGTGGGAGACATTCGCAACGAATTCCTTGCGCATCTGCTCGGTGTTTTTCAGCACCTCGATATTCGTTTCAAGCTGACCGGCCATGTCGTTGAACGTGCGCGTCAAAACGCCGATCTCATCCCGCGATTCATTCTCCACCGACTCGGAAAAGTCGCCTGCCGCGACCTTTTCCGCCGCCTTGGTCAGATTCTGAATGGGCGTCACCATCGTTTTTGCCAGCAGCAGACTCAGCAGCACGGCAATGCCGAGGCCGATAACGATCGCCTCGATGATGATGTCAAAAAGCTCGGAATTCAGATTTGCAACGGTTTCCTTGTTGTCAATGATATAAATGATATAGCTGCCCTGCGCACCGCCGACCGGCAGTGCAACGTCCATATAGTCGTCCCCGCTGTTTGCTTCGTAGCCCTCCTGTCCGGACATGGCGGTGAGGATGTTTCGCGTGATCTGGAGCCGCTGTCCCGCCTCGGGGTCCGAACCGGTCAGGTATGCGCCCGTCTCTCCGTCAAGAATGTAATAGTTGCGGGTGCCGGAGCTGATCCCGAGCTGGCCGGAGTTTGCGCGCAGGATATCCGCCATCAATACGGCGGCGCCCTCTCCGTCCGCGGCAGAGCGCAGATCGCCCGCCATGTCCGCGTCCGCAAACGCTTCCTGCATACGGGTGTAAAACTCGTTGATGTAGAAGTTCCGCACGCCGCGCATGAGGAACGCCCCCACGACCGCCATCAGCGCAAGGATCAGTACCAGTATGATCGCAACCAGCTTTGTATAGATGCTTCGGGTCATCTTTCGGATCCCCTTATCTGTTTCTTATTCCGCAAAATAGTAGCCGACGCCGCGCTTGGTCAGGACATAGACCGGTTCCGCGGGATTGTCCTCCAGCTTTTCGCGCAGGCGGCGGACCGTCACATCCACCGTGCGCAGATCGCCGTAATAGTCATACTGCCACACCTCGCTCAGCAGCTCCTGACGCGACACGATCTTTCCGGGATTCTGCGACAGAAAACGCACCAGCTCGTACTCGCGCTGCGTCAGCTCCAGCTCCGTGCCGTTCTTGGAAACGGAGTGGCGTCCCGGATCAATGACAAGCTCACGAATGCGGATGCTCCCGTCCTCCGCACCGGCAACGGCAGGCGCGGGCTCGGAAATCGTCCGGCGGGTGTTCGCCTTCACGCGGGCAAGCAGCTCGCGCATGGAGAACGGCTTCGTGATATAGTCATCCGCGCCGTTTTCCAGCCCGAACACCTTGTCCGTTTCTTCCTCGCGCGCGGTAATCATGATAATGGGAACGTTCCGTCCCTCGCCGCGCAGCGTGCGGCATACCTCAAAGCCGTCCATATAGGGGAGCATAACGTCCAGCAGGATCAGGTCGGGGTTTTCCTCCCGTGCCATGCGCAGTCCCTCCCGGCCGTCGTATGCTTTCGCCGTGTCGTAGCCCTCTTTTTTGAGATTGTACTCCAGTATATCGACAATGGCCTTCTCGTCGTCCACGATCAGAACTTTTTTACTCATCGTTCCCCGTCCTTTCGTCCAGAAGCAGTTTTGCCTTCAACACCGCCATTGCGGTCTTGGCGTCCGGCAGCTCATTCTCCATCGCCATGCGGAACAGCTCGCGCAGCGGTATGCGCTCCACGTCCAGGAATTCGCCGTCGTCCAAATGTGACTTGCCCTGCGTCAGCTCCGTCGCCATGTAAATATAGAGCGTCTCCCTGCAGTAGCCCGGCGACGGATAGAGTTTTCCCAGAAATGTGTAATTTTCTGCACGCAGCCCCGTTTCCTCGCTCAGCTCGCGCACGGCACACTCCAGCGGATCCTCCCCCGTTTCCAGCTTTCCGGCGGGCACCTCCAGCATATCGCTGCCGAAGGCATAGCGGTACTGCCGTACGCACCAAACGTCGCCATTTTCATCCACGGGGATCACCGCAACGCCGCCGGGATGCTCCACGATCTCGCGCGTGGAGGCGGTGCCGTCCGGCAGACGCACCGCATCGCGGTGAACGTAAACGATCCGCCCTCTGAATATTTCCTCACAGTTCAGTGTTTTCTCCGTATAATCCATCGCAGAGCATACTCCTACATATACTAATCTATTAAATATTGTAACACATCTCATTTCGTATTTCCATATCTTTTCACTGGAAACTCATTTCCGCTCCGGTCTATAATCGGAAGCGGAGGTGGGTTGCGATGGAATCCGGTTTTTCCGGAAGAAAATGCGTCATCATCACACTCAGGCGCGGCATTTCCCTCGGCACGGGCGGGGTTCGCCTGCTGGTAAACTACGCGCTGCGGCACGGCGGCGGTTCCCCGTGGGCGTACATATCCGCGGAGGTTTTCTGCGGGAAACACGGCGAAACGCTGATCATTGCCCGCCCCGCCGAGCCTTACCGCATCACGGTGACGGAATACGCTCTTGCGTTAATTCACAAATATTTCATCGATTAGACCTTTTTTTCCCGGAAAAGTATGGTATAATGAGTTTGCAATTCGGAGAAAGGGAGGCTCGCGTCATGCCCAAAGCGCAGGGGATCAAGCAGGCGGCGTCAAACCGCAAGGCGTACCATGATTACTTTATCCTTGACCGCTACGAGGCGGGCATCGAGCTCAGTGGCACGGAAGTCAAGTCCATCCGCGCCGGCACGCTGAATCTCAAGGACTCCTACTGCACCATCAAAAACGGCGAGATCTTTGTCCGCGGGATGCACATCAGCCCCTATGAAAAGGGCAACATCTTCAACCGCGACCCCGACCGCGTCAGGCGTCTGCTGATGCACAGGAAAGAAATTCTGAAGCTCAATGCCAAGGTCATGCAGGAGGGCGTTGCGCTGATCCCGCTTTCCGTCTATTTCAAGGACAGCCGCGTCAAGGTCGAAGTCGGTCTGTGCAAGGGCAAGAAGCTCTACGACAAGCGCGAGAGCGATGCAAAGCGACAGGCCGCGCGGGACATTGATCGTCAGATGAAAAACTATTGAATTTCACATCGGAAAACCAAGGAGGAAACCAAGCATGAATCCTGTTGTCACCATCGAGATGGAAAACGGCGGCATCATCAAAGCCGAGCTCTATCCCGAGATCGCGCCCAACACGGTCAACAATTTTATTTCCCTGATCAGCAAGGGCTATTACGACGGCGTGATTTTTCACCGCGTCATTCCCGGATTTATGATTCAGGGCGGCGACCCCGAAGGCACCGGCATGGGCGGCCCCGGCTATTCCATCAAGGGTGAGTTTACTGCAAACGGTTTTAAAAATGAGCTGAAGCACAAGCGCGGTGTGCTGAGCATGGCGCGCACCATGATGCCGAACTCCGCCGGCAGCCAGTTCTTTATCATGCACGCGGATGCGAAGCATCTGGATAATCAGTATGCCGCTTTCGGCAAGGTCACCGAGGGTCTGGATGTTGTGGACGCCATCGCCGCGACCTCCTGCGACTACAACGACCGCCCCGTGGCTCCTCAGGTCATGAAGAAGGTCACGGTCGACTGCTTCGGTGTGGAGTATCCCGAACCGAACAAGGTTTAAGTATTTTTGTATCCCAGCCGCGCGGCAGCGCGCGGCTTCATGGGGGCGTACCGGTTTCGACGGGGGTGTGGAGCCGGGATTAGCGGGCGGATGCGCCTAACATCCTTAAAATGGGCAGCTTATAAATTAAAGAACAACAATCGTACTGTTCTTGCCGCTGCTTAATTAGCGGCCGTCCCACCCGGGAGTTCCGCGGCCCGGGCCGGGGCGTCGATGAGCGGAGAACGTGCGTGCGCAAAGCTTTGAGCGCACCATGCATCATGAAGCTACCGAATCTTTCAGTGTGACGACTCACGGTTGGACAAGGGAATTCAAAGAATCGTCTGCGCCCGGAGAAAGTCCCGAGGAAGCGCTTTCGGACAGGGGTTCAACTCCCCTCGCCTCCACCAAACAGGCATTGGGCGAACACTTTCTTTTACAGCGGCGGTTTCGCCGTGAAGTGTTCCCTCTGATGCTTATGACAAAGACACCATCTTGGAGAAATCCGGGATGGTGTCTTTGTTTTTATCCGCACATTCGTCT
>JAZQNZ010000072.1:0-3095 GCA_045627665.1 Oscillospiraceae bacterium | reverse complement strand
CGGCTGCGGCTATGCCGCGGCGCTTTTGTGCGCACATTATTTCCTGCTGCAGACACTCCTGCTGTCTTTTGCGGCTGCCGCAGTTCTGCTTGCACTGTGCGCGATCGGGCTGAAGCGCGTGCGCGGTGCGGTTGTGCCGTTGCTGCTTGCAGCGGCGGTTGGCTTCGGATGGTATGCCTGCTACGGCATTCTGTTTGTCCGGCCGGCGGAGGAGTTCGTCGGCAAATCCATGACTGTTACGGTGCGGGTCGCGGAGTATCCGGTGATCTATGACGACTATTCCTCCGTGCTTGTCCGCAGCGTGGACGAGACGGTTCCGCACGTCCGGATGCTGCTGTATGACTATTCCGGAGGGATGCAGGAGCTGCGTCCCGGTGATCTTGTTGAAATGCCGCTGAAGTTGACAAGCGCATCTCAGCGTTATCGGACCGAGAGCGACTATTATCTTGCGGACGGCATTCATCTGCGCGGGTGGCTGAAGGAGGACTATACGGTTACGGGCCGCTCCGCGCTTTCATGGCTGTATTTCCCGCAGGAGATCGCCCGCGCCGTGAAACAGCAGGCGCTTTCCTCCTTCCCGGAGGATACCGCCCCGCTGATGAAAGCCATGCTGACCGGAGACCGCCGGGAGTATTACGCGGATGATGCGCTCTACTGCGCGATGAAGATGTCCGGTATCTCTCATGTCGTTGCAGTTTCGGGTATGCATGTTGCCTTTCTTGTCGGCGCACTGGGACTGATGATCAGACGCCGCCGCCGGACGGCGCTTGTTGCTATTCCGATGATCTTCGTCTTTATGGCAATGGTGGGCTTTACGCCGTCGGTCGTCCGCGCGGGCGTTATGCAGATCCTGACGCTCACGGCGCCGCTGCTGCGGCGCGAAAACGATCCGCCGACAAGCCTTGCGGCTGCGGGACTTTTGATCCTCCTTATCAATCCGATCGCCATCGGCAGTATCAGTCTGCAGCGCAGTTTTTCGGCAATGGCGGGCCTCCTGCTCGTTTCCCCGCGCCTTTTCGACCGCTTGACGCGCGACGCCCGCGACCGCGACCGCCTGCCGGACAACGTTTTCGGAAAACTGCTGCGCGGCGTGTGCAGCTCTGTTTCAGCATCCGTCGGCGCGCTTGTGTTTACAACGCCGATCGCGGCGTTTTGGTTCGGCAGCGTTGCGGTCTATTCCATTCTGACGAATATGCTTTGCCTTTGGGCGTTGTCCGCTGCGTTTATGCTCGGGTACCCGGTTTGCATTTTGGGCTTGATCTGGCAGCCGATTGGGGCAGCGGCCGGATGGGTAGTCGGATGGCTGCCGCGCTATGTCATTGCGGTCGTCAAGATCATCGCGCGTCTGCCGTGGGCTGTGGTCTGCACGCGAAATCATCTCGGCGCGTGGTGGCTTGTGTTTGTGTATGCCGTGTTTGCGGTGAGCCTGCTGCGAAAGGGAGACGGGCGCTGGCGTCCGATCCTTCCCACCGGTCTGTCCGTAGCCGCACTTGCGCTCGTTTCGATCTTTTCTTTTCGTACGATACAGGGACGGATGGAGTTTTCCGCGCTGGATGTCGGACAGGGGCAGTGCCTTGCGGCGCTGACGAATGAAGCATCCGTGCTGATCGACTGCGGAGGCATCATGTCGCCGTACAATGCGGGCGATACGGCGGCGGATTTCCTTCTGAGCAGCGGGCGCAGGGAGGTCGATTTGCTGATCCTGACGCATTTTCATGAAGACCATGCAAACGGTGTGGAGCGCCTGATCAACCGCATGAACGTAAAACGCCTCGCTTACCCGACGGATTGCGAGCAAAACGAGATGACAGATACGATCCTGTCGCTTTGCGCGCAGCGCGGTGTGGAGCTGTTTCCGGTTTCGGCGGATTCCGATATCACAGTCGGAACGATGGAACTGCGCCTGATCGCGCCGCTCGGCAGCGCCGACGCCAACGAGCGCTGCATGCTCATTCGCGGCAGCTATGGTGAAGATGATTTCCTTGTCACCGGTGACGCGGGCAGCAGTGTGGAACGGCTGCTTTGCAGCTTTTACGATCTGGAGAACACGGAAATTCTGGTCGTCGGTCATCACGGCAGCCGCAACGCAGCCTGCGACGCGCTGCTCGATGAGCTCGGGGCGGAAACGGCACTCATTTCCGTCGGCGCGGGCAATACATACGGTCATCCCACGCAGGAAGCGCTTGACCGTCTGGCACAGCACGGCGTGGAAGTGCATCGCACGGACACGGAAGGCACCATTACATTATCGACAGGTAACTGATATGGCAAGAAAAGAAAAAACAACACTGAACTATACGGCGGAGCTGAAACGTCTGCAGGAGCAGGGGATCCAACGGCTGTATCTTTTATACGGGCCGGAGGACTATCTCCGCGAATGCTTCCTTGCAGAGCTTCTGAAGCAGTCCGGGCTCACGGAGGAGGACTTCAGCTATCAGCGGATCAACGGCCCTGCGCTCGACCTGAACGCGCTTGCCGAGGCGCTGGATGCGATGCCGTTTTTTTCCGAGCGCAGCTTTGTTGAAGTGCGTGACTGCGACATTTCCAAATGCCGCGATGAAGAGTGCGAGCGGCTGAAAAGCCTGATCGCTGACATTCCGGACTATTGCACGCTCGTTTTCAGCTTTTCACCCTCCAATCCGCCGGACGGCCGCACGGCTGTCGTCAAGGCGCTGAAAAAGGCCGGATATGCGCTTGAGTTTACGGAACAGGAGCAGGGGACGTTGTCGCGCTGGGTGCAAAACCGGTTTCGTGCGCAGAATAAACAGATCTCGCCTGCGGACGCGGAGTATCTGATTTTCCTCAGCGGCACACGCATGAACGGCCTGATTCCGGAGATCGACAAGATCTGCGCTTATGTGCAGGGAAGTGCCGTTTCCCGCGCAGACATCGACGCGACGGCAAGCCGTATTCCGGAAGCGGAGGTTTTCGACCTGACCGATCTGCTGAGCCGTCGGCGCTATGATGCGGCTGCCGGGCTTCTCAGCGATTTGCTGGACGATAAGGAAAACCACCCCATTGCTCTGACGGCACTGATCGGAATGCAGATGCGCCGATTGTATGCCGCAAAGCTCGGACGGGATTCCGGGCGGAGC
>JAZQNZ010000071.1:0-2597 GCA_045627665.1 Oscillospiraceae bacterium | reverse complement strand
GATCGACGCAACGCACCAGGGAAAGCCGTTGGAGGTCTCCAGCTCGCGGAAGGTCTTCAGCGCCTTGCCGGAGGCGATCTGACTGCGGCGGATGCGGTCGGGATCGACGCCGCGCAGCAGCTCGGGGTCGTCGCAGTCGATGAAAAGCCACGCCGCGCCCTCCTCCGCCGTGGAGTTATACATCAGCGCACGCCACGCCGCGCAGACGTCAAACACGCCGTCCGCCGCGCGGAGATACTTCATGCGGGCAAGCGCGTCGTCGCTCCAGTTCATAATCACTTCGCTGCAGCCGGCGTTGTATGCCTCCTCCGCGCAGAGACGGGCAAATGCCGCCTGCTCCACGGGGCAGCTCAGCACCAGACGCGCGCCGGGCTGCAGGTTGACGCCCTCGCGGATCAGAAGCTGCACGTATTCCCGCTGCAGAGACTCTGTAATATTCATCAAAGCGAACCTCCTTCGGCTCCGTTCCATAGTCACAGTTTATCCCGACGCGGGGGAAAATAATACTGCGGGCGCGATGTTCCCTTCGGGGGAACCGTCAGTCCTCCAGAATGTAACGCCCGACGTCCCCGACGGTTTCCGCCACGGCGAGCGCACCGGCCTGCTCCAGCTCCGCGCGGCTGCCGTAGCCGTACAGAACGCCGAGACAGGGAAGGCCGCACTTTTCCGCGCCGAGCACGTCGTGCTTGCGGTCGCCCACCATGAGGATGCCGCTGCGGTCGGCGATGCCGCAGTTTGCAATGGCGTATTCGATCACTTCCCACTTGTGGGTGCGGACGCCTTCCTCGACGGAGGCGCCTGCGGCGAAGTCGAAATACTTCGCAAGGTCGAAATGCTCCAGAATGCGCGCGGTGAAATGCTCCGGCTTGCTTGTTGCGACCGCAAGGTGAAATCCCGCGGCGCGCAGCGATTCCAGCAGCGCGGGGATGCCGGGGTAGAGCTCGTTTTCAAACAGACCCCGGTCGCCGAAGTATTCGCGGTAGGCCTTTACGGCAGCGCGGGAATCCTCCGGCGTGAAGCCGTAAAACTCCCGAAAAGAGTCGAACAGCGGAGGGCCGATGAACGGATACAGCGCGGTGCGGTCCGACACATGGATGCCGAAGCGCTCCAGCGCATACATGACGGAGTTGGTGATGCCGATGCCGGGATCGGTCAGCGTGCCGTCCAGATCGAAAAAGATGTGGGAATATTGCTTCATGGCGTCCTCGCTTTCCGTCCGCACTGTGATTTGCACAGGAAACGGTCGGGATGTTAATTTATCATTTTACCAGTTTGCATATCCGAATGCAAGAGATACTTCGCGCTCGCCGGAATTCGCGCGTATTTCCGCGCAAACGCGTGTAAAATCGAAGCAAAGGAACAGCGGGGAGGGGGAGACGGAGCATGAAACGGAGCGGACGGCTGCGGAGCGTTTTTTGCATCTGCGCGGCAATGATCCTTTGCGGCTGCGGGGCGCGGGAGCCTCTTGCGCCGCCGGAGGCGGAGCAGCCCGCTGCGGCTGCGCCGCAGACCGCACCGCAGCCGGATGGACTGCAGGGCGGCTACTACAACGATTTTCTCGCCGAAACGCTGACGCTGGACGGCTTCGGCGGGTGCTGCCTTGCCGACGCGGACGGCGTGCGTGCGGGCGCCTATACTTCCGCGGAAGGGGGCGTGCTGCTCTCACTCCCGGAGGGGGAGGTGCGCGCGGAGCGCACGGCGGAGGGCGATCTCTGCCTTGACGGGCGGACGGGGCGCTATCTCTGCGACTGGGCGTTCTGGGGCATTTCGGCGGAGCGGGCGAACCTGCACCCGACGCAGGAAATCCCGGACGCGGAGACCTTTGCCGTCGGCGGCGGTGCGCTGCGCCACCGCGATATGCACAGCGGCGTTGCATTCAGCTATGCCGAAGCGCTCACGCTGCTGCCGCGCGGCGGCGGTGCGGCGGCAGTGACGGACGGGCAGGGCGGGTTTGTCTCCGTCCGGAACGTGACGGCGGAGTATGCCGCGGCTGCGGACGGTGCATTTCCGGAAAGCTGCGTCCGGACGTATGCCTTCGGGGAGTTCGAGCGGCTGTACGGCGAGCGCGTGCGCGCGTATGAGGGGCTGCAGGTTGAAGCGGGGACGGCGGACCCCGGCAGCGCCGAGCTGACGGTTTTCGGCTGCGGGGAGACCGCTGCGCAGGTGCGCGTGAAGCTGTGCCGCGCGGCATACGATGACGGGACGGAGAACGTTCTGCTTGTCTGCGTGTTTGCGCCGGATGCGGAGCGGACGCAGGCGCTGTGCGCGGAGATCTTCGACGTCTGCGCCGTCCGCGTGACGGAGAACGGGGAATGAAAAGGGCGCGCTGCAAAACAGGACATTTGCAGCGCACCCTTCGGCGTCTGAATTATTCCGCATCGGCGGGGAGCGCGTCCTCCGGATGCTCCGGAAGCGAACCGTCCGCTGCCTCCGCTTCGGCGGCAAGGCGGCGGATCTCCCGCGTGATTTTGATGACCATGGGCAGCGCGATGACAAGACTGAGCAGATCCGCGACGGCCTGACTGACGGCAAGACCGGTCACGCCGAACAGCCTGGAGAGAATGATTACGGCGGGGATCAGGCAGATGACCTGACGG
>JAZQNZ010000070.1:0-2296 GCA_045627665.1 Oscillospiraceae bacterium | reverse complement strand
TTTCGCTGTTACTTTTTATCGAACGACGGGTTGATGACATATACGTTCTTCTGATCCATCTTTTCCGTTGCCAGCCGCAGTGCCTCACCAAAGCGCTGGAAATGGACGACCTCACGCTCCCGCAGGAAGCGGATGACGTTGTTTACGTCCGGATCATCGGAGAGACGGAGAATATTATCATAGGTCGTACGTGCTTTCTGCTCTGCGCCCATGTCCTCGGTCAGGTCGGTGATGACGTCGCCTTTGACGCCGATCGTCGCTGCCGTCCAGGGGGTGCCGGATGCGAACTGCGGATATACGCCTGCAGTATGATCGACAAAGTAAGTGTCAAATCCGGCTTTCTTGATTTCGTTCATCGACATATCCCGCGTAAGCTGCTGAATGATGGAAGCAACCATTTCAAGGTGGCCCAGTTCCTCGGTGCCGATATCCGTCAGCAGACCCCGCAGCTCCGGGTAAGGCATGGAGTAGCGCTGGGAGAGATACCGCAGTGATGCACCGAGCTCTCCGTCGGGACCCCCGTACTGGCTGATAATGAATTTTGCCAGCGCGGGATTGGTGTTTTTGATCTTGACCGGGTATTGCAGCCGCTTTTCATATATAAACATTGTTTTGCCTCCTTACTTCTGATACATCCACGGCCACGGATCGGAAAGCCAGTTGAATTTGGTGCTGTATTCCAGATCCTTACAGCAAAGAGGCCCGTATTTCTCAACGTAGCGTCGCTCCGCCTCGCGGGAAAGCTTCAGCATACTCCGAAGCGTTTCAAAAGCCTCCGTATCATCGGGGTGCGTATCCAGGTAAAGATGGAGTTCATGGCAGACGAACTGGAGCGTCATGACCTCGCAAAGCGGGAGATCGTCGAGATCGGCAGTGTTTACCATATTCATAAACGGCAGATCAAGGCCGGGGAAGAGCGTGCCGCGCTTCAGAGCAACCTCGGGCTCGTAGGCGGGGGTACTGCTCTGCTGCATGGGAACGTATGCAAGCGCAAGCGGTGCGCAGGCAGGAAGGCTTCCGCTTTTATAATCGCAGCCGGTCCGGCCGTCATTTTTCATCAGGTCCAAATTGATTCCTCCAATGTAAAACAAAAAGATGATCCGAGGAAATATCCTCAGACCATCTTATGCTATACGTTCCGGATGCGTTATTCGATCATCGCGTGGAACTCGTCCTCGCTGATGATTGTAATGCCGAGTTCCTGCGCCTTTGTCAGCTTGCTGCCCGCGGCCTCACCCGCCAACACATAGTCCGTCTTTTTGCTAACCGAGCCGCTGGCCTTGCCGCCGAAGCGCTCAATGATCGCCGTCGCCTCGTCGCGTGTAAACCGCGAGAGCGTGCCGGTCAGCACGAAGGTCTTTCCGGCAAAGCGCGTGTCCGCAAGTTCCTCTTTGCTGTCAAACGAAACTCCCGCATCACGCAGCAGCCGGATCTGGTGCTGCGACTGCTCGGAGGCAAACCAGTCCACGATATACTGCGCCGTGACCGGGCCGATATCGTCGATCGCCATCAGGTCAAAGAGCGTCGCCTCCATCAGAGCATCCAGATCGGCAAAATGCCGTGCCAGCACCTTGCCCGCCTTTGCACCGACCTGGCGGATTCCAAAGGCGGAGAGCAGACGCGCAAGCCCCTGCCTTTTGCTCGCTTCAATGGCGGCAATGAGATTTTCCGCGCTCTTCTTCCCCATGCGTTCCAGCGTCGCCACGGACTGCGCATCCAGATAAAAGAGATCAGCGGGCGTTTTGACAAGACCCGCGTTAACAAGGCTTTCCACCACCGCTTCGCCGAGGCCGTCAATGTCCATGGCGTCTTTTGCCGCAAAGTGCGTGATATTCCGCAGCTTCTGCGCGGGACACTCAGCGCCGGTGCAGCGCATCGCCGCGCCGTCCTCATCGCGGACGACGGGGCTGCCGCACTCTGTTTAAACACCGGGCAGCTTAAACGGCTTTGTACCGTCCGGCCGCTTGCTCTTATCTACCTCAACAACTTCGGGGATGATCTCCCCTGCCTTCTGCACCCAGACCGTGTCGCCGATGCGGACGTCCAGCTTATCAATGAAATCCTGATTGTGCAGCGTGGCGTTAGAAAATGTGGTCCCGGCAAGGCGAATCGGCTCTACGACCGCCTTCGGCGTCATTACGACGGTGCGCCCCACCTGCACGAGGTGATCTACGACCTTGCTCGGCTTTTTCTCCGGCGGGTACTTATAGGCGACAGCCCAGCGCGGCACCTTCGTCGTACTGCCCATCTGCACGCGCTGCGCAAGCTCGTTCACCTTGATGACCGCACCGTCCAT
>JAZQNZ010000069.1:0-3868 GCA_045627665.1 Oscillospiraceae bacterium | reverse complement strand
TCGATCTCCGCAACCTCAAAGGCGGAGCCGCAGTGGTCGCACTGGAGCTTTCCGGTCTCGCCGGAAAAATGCAGCGGGCCGAAGCAGGCAGGGCATTGGTAGTTGGTGACCTCGGTGGAAATTCGGGGGCCTCCTTTATGTCAGATTTTTCCGCGCAGACGCATGGGCTGCGGGCTGCGCAGGGGGCGTTTGCAGGACGAAAATTTGATATATCAATATATTATATCATACCGCGCCGTGACTGTACAAGAGGGCGGGGGGATTTTTCGGTGGGAAGCGGCGGCGCGCCGCGTGATCCGCGCCGCAGGTCTGATCTGAAAACCCCCGCCGCACAGGTTCAATCCCTGCGCGGCGGGGGTTCCGTATGTTCTTTATGTCCTTGTGATGCCCTCATGTCCTCATTCACACGGCTCGATCGGAAGCGCCGAATACTGGAGCAGAATGTCCATGTGAGCGTATTTTTTCCTGAAGTTGCGGGTGATGCGCTGCGCAATCAGGTCACAGTTTTCCAGCGAGGCGGTCGGCAGCATACAGAGATACTGGGATACGCTGTAGCGCGTGTAGGTGTCCCCGACGCGGAGCGATTCGGCGATGACCTCATCCAGACGGCCCATCGCGGAGTTGAGCTGCTTCTGCGAGAGGTTTTTGCCGTGGGAGTCCATGATGGTGATGAGCACGATATGCACGACCTGACCGGAGCGGACGGCAGCCCGCGCCTCCAGACGGTAGATGTCCTTGAAGATCTCGTACTCGCAGCAGAACGCTGTGCTGCAGCGCTCGCGCTCGCGCAGCTCGTCACGGATGACGTGGAGATTGGTCTGCAGCGTTTTGGTGGTCTTGATGATCTCCTTGTACAGCGCAACAAGCTCGGGGCTGGGGTTGATGCCGAAGCCCTTCATGAAAAGGTCGGTGACGTAGTTGTAGTGCTGCAGCGCTTTCTGCTGCATACCGATGTCGATCAGGGCGCGGATGGTCGCAAGGTGAAGCGGCTCGTCGTAGGGGTCTACGGCGATGGCATCCTGACAGATGGAGATGATATCCTCAAAGCGCGCCTGCGCGTTGAGCTTTTCGACGGCATAGTGCACCGCCTTGAGATACTGCGAATGATAATATGTACTGATGGGAATGACCCACGGCTCCATCGAGGTCTTCGGCAGAAAGTCGCCCTTGTAGAGCGCGATGGCTTTCAGGATATTGTTGAGCTGAGCCTCGTCGGAAAGCTGCGGGTCCAGTCGGCTGAGACGGTCAAACTCCTCGGCGTCGATCCAGATGGGGTAGGCGTTGTTCCAGCCGTAGGAGCCGGTGCGGGAAAGAATCAGATCCTTGCCGTCCACAAAGCCGACCTCGCTGACGGCGCTGCGGACACGGTGCAGCAGCGTTTTCAGCGCGTTTGCGGGGTCGTCGCTCTCTTCCTTGGGCCAGAGCATCTCGATCAGCTCGTGTTGGGGAATTTCACGCTCGCGGAAGGTGAGCAGGTACTCCAGCATCATCAGCACCTTGCGGGAACGGGTGTCCTTATCGGTGAGAGGATTACCACCGTCTCCGCAGGAGACGGAGAAACCACCGAGCATATTCACTTTCAGGCAGGTGGGTTCGTTCATACTGTTCTATATCCTCCGAATACTCAGTTCCGCGCCGTCAATATCATTCGAACACCTTATTATATCCTTATTGCATTTCAATTTCAACTTAAAAATTTTGCTAACAGGCAAAAAATTACCCGAAACAGCAACACAATTACGAAAGCTTGTCTGTTATGTTAAAAATGCACTACCGATTTTGTTAATATCGCGGAATGGACTCAGATTCGGAACTGCCACGTAACATCCGGAGGGTAGAATATGCACAGAAAATGAAAGATGTAACCGCTTTGCTGCGGGCGCGTCTGAGATATGCAGGAATCATGTATATGTAATGCGAGACCTCCCTGCTGCGCGGCGGGGAGGTCTTTGCGTCATTGATTCAGAGAAGAAAAGCATAAAATTTTCGATTTTGTAACCGCTGCGTGACGCGCGCGCGATACAATACAATATATGAGTGCCAAACGAAGGGGGAGTTGACGGGGATGAGAAAGTTCAGGATCGTGATCATTATCATCTGCAGCGTCGTTTTGGTCATCAGCGGCGCTTACCTCGGTATATATTATTTCAGACAGTACCGCGAGTCCCGGATGGATAAGCTGGTGCAGTCTCTGGTCGTTGATACGCCCGCGCCCCTGCCCACGCTTACACCGACGCCCCTGCCCGTGGTCACGGTGACGCCCGAACCGACGCCGGAGCCGACGCCCGAACCGGTCGTTATGGATAAGTACGCCTCGCTGGTCGAGGAAAATCCGGACACCATCGGCTGGCTGAAGATCGACGGCACAGCAATCGACTATGTTGTCATGCACACGCCGGACGACCCGGACAAGTATCTCCACATTGACTTTTACGGCAACCAGTCCAACCGCGGGACACTGTATCTGGATGCAAAAAACGACATTTGGGACTCCGAAAATCTGATTATCTACGGTCACCATATGCAGAGCAGCGCCATGTTCGGCAATCTGGATTATTTCGCATCCAAAGATTACTGGCAGAATCACAAGTTCATTCAGTTTGACACCATCTATGAGGAGCAGACCTACGAGATCATCGGCGCATTTTACGCGCGCATCCTCAACAAGAGCGAGGACGGCTTCCGCTACTATTATTTCCGCGAGGCGGAGACCGAGGACGAGTTTAACGAGTATTTGGACTTCATCAAGGCCAACCAGTGCTACGACACCGGCGTGACTGCCGAGTTCGGCGATCAGCTTCTGACGCTGTCCACCTGCGCATACCACGTTGAGAACGGACGCTTCGCCGTTGTGGCAAAGAAAGTCGTCAACGAGAGCGCGCCGGAGGCAGAGCAGCCGCTCGGCTGAGCGAGACGGGTTACCGGAAAGCTTTGTTTTGCGTCACGGACGGATAGTTTAAAACACATACGATTTGTTGTAATGGCAGCAAGCACAAGATGTTGTGCTTGCTGCTCATTTTATGCTAAATACAGAAAACGGGCGGGATCGTTACGAAATTATGGGAAAATATGGATATATTTTTTGAAATATAACTATATTTTTACGCAAATTGTAACCGTGGCGCAACGGTGGGGAAATATAGTAAGGCCATAAGGAAAAACAAAGCACCGCTTCGAGCGGAAAGCGAAGCGGCTCTGAAAAGGAGAAAGCACCATGAAGCAGCTTAGAAAGTTTTTCACAATCGTCCTGGTCATCGCAATGGCCGCCACGCTCAGCGTGAGGGCGTTTGCGAAGGACAACGGCAAGAACAACGGCAAGAATACGCAGGTTGTGACTGTGACATCTATATACATCCACCTGGAAGGGAAAAATAAGCAGTCAGCAAAAGCAGTAGGCGTTCAGATCGGTAATACTTATTTCGATTTAAATGAAAGTATGCGTAGTGGGCATAAGTATAAGCTTGAGAATATCTCGGTTGAATATGCTCCTGAGGATAAGATCAGTGTCAAATTCGATGGCTGTGAGGAATTTGTAGAAATTGGACATGAGAGCGCACCGCAGGGCGTTCTGAATGTCAAAGTGGATGCCGTGATTGCTGACAGCAACACCGAGAACACCGGCAACGAGAACACCGGCAACGAGAATACCGACATTGAGAATACCGACGAGGCCGAGGAAGAAGAGCCCGTCGAGGAAGAGACCGTCGTCGAGGAAGAGAAGCCCGCTGAGGAGAAGCCCGTCGAGACCAACGAGCAGCCTGCTGCGATCTACTACGAGCAGCCCGTTGAGACCATCGAGGACGACTTCGTTCCCCTCGCTGCCGCACCCGTTGAGGAGACCGAGGAAGAGATCGTTGAGACCATCGAG
>JAZQNZ010000068.1:0-5866 GCA_045627665.1 Oscillospiraceae bacterium | reverse complement strand
GTCCGGGATTCTTTATTTTCTTTCGTGTATCAGGGCAGGATGGCGCCGCCCGCCAAAAGCGCGGCCTTCAGCTCGGCATAGGGCACATCGCTGACGGAGATGTTCTTCTTCACGGCAATGGCCGCCGCAGCGCCCGCAGCCTGTCCGAAGCACATGCAGTGGGGAATCAGATTGAAAAACTCACTGAATTCGCCATCGGCGGAAAAAGCGCGGCAGGCCACCAGCAGGCCGTCCACGTCCTGCGGCAGCAGCGCCCGGTAGGGAACATACACCGCAGTGTGCTCAACGGAGCGATGTCCCCGGTCATTGTCGGCAAAGACCGCAATGGTGTCCTCAAAGGGCTCTTCCCGATCCATATCGTCCTCTGTGAGATAATACTGTCCGACGATGCGCCTGCCGCCGGAGGTGCCAAGCTGGGGCGCAGTGAGCATCATGAAGCTGTGTTCAAAGCCGGGCATATATTGCTTCAGCAGTTCCCAACTGCGCACGGCAAAGCTCCGGGCGCCCGTGTCGATAAAGGTCATCTCCTCCGGGTCGGTCTGGTGAAGGGAGCCGATGAGCCGGTGCACCCACACCACGCCCCGCTGATGCTCCAGCAGTCCCCGGCAGAAGACGGGCCGGCCTCCGGCCTCGGTGATTTTCCGGCAGATCTCCTGAAGCTCTTCCGGATGTGCCGCGGCAAAGGCGTCGTACTCGTCCAGATCCACGCCCGCCGCCCAGAACACGAAGCCGAACTGGGCAATGCGGGAGCCGGGGCGCATCTCCTCCACCGTCTCCGTGGGAATGCAGCGCAGAAGATCGCCGTCGCCGGTGGCGTCGATGACCACCTTGCCGAGAATGACCTGGCGCCCCGCCTTGTTCTCAACGATGACGCCCCGGACGCGGCCGTTTTCCAGGATGGGCGCCGTCACCCAGGTGTGCAGCAGCAGCTCCACCCCGGCTTCCTCTGCCATGCGGTTCAGCTCATCCTTGCCGACCTCCGGGTCGATCACCGCAGTGTACAGCACCACGCGCTCATTGTCCCGGTTCTGGCGGAGGTAAAAATGAACCATGTTGGCTTTGGCGTATTTTTCCACCAGCTCCGGCACGGGTCTGCCCCATGCACTTTCCGGGGGATAATCCGCAGCGCCGCGGTTTTTCATCCGGGTAATAAACTCCTGACAGAATCCGCCGATCCACTGACGGCCTTCGATGTCCGCCAGATTGGGAATGATATTCACCAGTCCGCCGGTGGCCATACCGCCCAGATGTCCATAGCGCTCCAGCAGAACGGTTTTGGCTCCGCTGCGCGCCGCCGTAACGGCCGCAGCCACGCCGCCGGGGCCTCCGCCCACCACGACCACGTCCGCCTCCCGGATCACGGGAAGCTCCTGTGCCGCCTCGGAAAACGTAATACCGCTGATGTTCTTCCGTTCAAAAGTATGGGGCATATCATAGGTGGAATAAACGCCTTTTCCGTATGTTGCCATAGCTTCTCCTCTTTTCTGCAGCCAGTCTGCCGCGAAATATGAAAATGTACGATTCGTATCGAAATCGCGCGAACGTGATGCGCCGTGGTTCAACGCTGCGCTTATTTCAGCGCATTCTCCTGCATTTTTCCGTCCATAATGGTTTTCCGGATCCACAGCTTCAGGGAATCCACGGACATGGAGATGCTCTCAAGCTGTCTCTGAATGACGGCAAAATCCTGATATTCGTCTTCGGTGATAGAGCCGTCGGCTGCGATCTCGATCAGACGGTTTTTCTCCTTGTCCAGCGTGTTCAGCGTGTTCAGCATCTCCAGCACGATGTTGGCAAGATCCTTCACCTGTACCTCCGGCATCAGCTCCTGCCCGATTCTGCACTCGTGGGTGCAGTAATAGTTGCAGAGGTCGGGACGCTTATAGCAGCGCGCCATCTGCAAAACCTCGTCCGGGTGCGGCGCGGTGCCGCGCTCGATGCGGTCGATGCGGTCTGCGGAGATCCATTCCAGCAGCTCGCTCGCCCGGTCGCGCGTCAGTCCTGCGTCATCGCGGCATTTGCGGTAAATATTTTCTTCCTTTGCCATGGTCTTCCCCCCGTTTTCGCAAAAATTGCGGTTTTTTGCCGTCAAAGTCGCGCCGGCTGCCGTTTATCTTCTTTCCCGGGTATTATACAATATGACCATCGGGAAAAGCAATAGCAGCGTCTTACAGCAGTGCGCATTGACAATTCGGGGAAGTCACGCTATGCTGAACATAAGCCCCGCGGCGCGCGCCGCGGCCATCCGTTTCCCAACCAGAAAGGAGTATTTTGCATTGGATAACGTAAACTTTACGGGCGCACCGCGTCCCGTACGCCCAAGCGGGCGAAAGCTTTGGAAATTTCTTCCGATCGTCGTCATCATCGTTCTTCTGGGCGCACTGCTCTCCACTTCGTTTTATGAGCTGAACGAGGATGAATATGCCGTCATTGAAACGTTGGGCAAGCCCTCCGTCGTCTCCACGCCCGGTCTGAAGCTGAAGATCCCCGTCATTCAGAAAAAGACCATCGTCTCCAAGGCGACCCACGGCCTCACCATCGGCTATGACCAGTACAGCAATCAGTCCATCCCCTCCGAGTCCGTCATGATCACCGTGGACTACAACTTCGTCAATGTGGACTTCTACGTTGAATACCGCGTGACCGACCCGGTCAAATACCTCTACCGCTCCGAGGACCCCGTCGGCGTGCTGAAGATGCTCTGCCAGTCCTATATCCGCGACACCATCGGCCTTTACAACGTCGATGATGTGATCACCACCGGCAAGAGCGAGATCCAGTCCGGCATCAAGGACAAGATCCTCAGCCGTCTGGAGCAGGAGGATCTCGGCATCGCGCTCGTCGGCATCACCATTCAGGACGCCGAGCCGCCCACGCTGCAGGTGCAGGAGGCGTTCAAGGCTGTTGAGACCGCAAAGCAGGACGCCGAGACCGCCATCAACAACGCAAACAAGTATGCAAACGAGGTCATGCCCGCCGCCAAGGCGGACGCGGACGAGATCCTGCAGCAGGCCGAGGCATACAAGACCGCCCGCATCAACGAGGCCAACGGTCAGGCGGCGCGCTTCTCCGAGCTGTATGCGGAGTATTCAAAGTATCCCGAGATCACGCGCCAGCGCCTTTTCTATGAAAAGGTTTCCGATATCTTCCCGCAGATGAAGGTCGTCATCCTCGGCGAGGACGGCACGGAGCTTTCCACCGTTCTGCCCCTCGACGACTTTACCGCACAGAATTGAGGTGAACGCACATGGCAACAGGTAAAAAGACCATCAGAAATATCATTATCATCGCCGTTGTGCTCATTCTGATCATCGGCATCGCTTCCGGCGCGCTGTTCGTGGTGCGTCAGAACGAATACGGTGTTGTCTATGAGTTCGGCGCAGTTGTGGACATCAAGGACGATCCCGGTCTCTACTTCAAGATTCCGTTCGCCCAGACCACGGCGTCCCTGCCGAAAACCATGCTGCTGTATGACCTGCCCATCAGCGACGTCATCACCGCGGACAAGCACTCCATGGTGCTCGATTCCTTCGCGCTGTGGCGCATCAGCGATGCGCGGCTGTTCATCGAATCGCTCTCCGGCAGCGTTTCCAACGCGGAAAGCCGCATCAACGCCATCGTCTACAATGCGCTCAAGACCGTCATCTCCTCTCTCAATCAGGAGACGATTATCTCCGGGCGCGACGGCGAGGTCGTGCAGCTCGTCATGGACAGCATCGGCAGCAGCTTTGACCGCTACGGCATTGAAATGCTCGCCGTGGAGACCAAGACGCTCGACCTGCCCGACGACAACAAGAGCGCCGTTTACACCCGCATGATCTCCGAGCGCAACAACATCGCCGCCTCCTACACCGCAGAGGGCGAAGCCGAGGCAAAGCGCATCCGCAACGAGGCGGATAAGCAGGTGGAGATCACGCTGTCCGAGGCAAAGGCACAGGCCGAGACCCTCAAGGCCGGCGGCGACGCGGAATATATGCGCATCCTTGCCGATGTTTACGACACGCCCGACGAAGCGGAGTTCTACTCCTACATGATCGCGCTGGACGCCATGGAGGAGTCCATGACCGGCGAGCAGAAAACGCTGGTGCTGAGTCCCGACAGCCCGATCGCAAGGATCTTCAACTAATCTGAATCATTCAAAAAGCAATCATTCTCATGCACACTTTTGAAGCGTCCGGGCACCGTGCAAAGCACGGCTGACGCTTCAAAAGCAGAAAAGCCGCCGCAGGGGAAACAGAGGCTCTGCGGCGGCCGGTATTATATCAGGGTGAGTATTCAGTTTTGGGCAGCTTCCCCGGCTTCCTGTTCCAGCGCCTCTTCCGCAAGGCGCTCGATCTCCTCAGCGGTAAGGTTGGAGCCGGTGGAGGGGTATGCAGCGGGCTTTTTTCCGCCGTTGCAGGCGCAGAGGTTCAGCGCAAGAAGCATGGTGAGGATGATAACAGTCAGTTTTTTCATGGCGATTTCCTTACTTCCGAAAAAATGTACTATATTATTATACCCAAATTGCATCATTTTTCAAGCATAACTTTCCTTCTTCAGCAAACGCAGTGTTTTCCTCTTGCAAAATGCGGCGGAATCGTTTATCATTTTCTCATTATTTCAAAAACAAAGCATCGGAGGAACGAAACTATGAAAGCCATCATGACCGTGATCGGCCCGGATCGCGTCGGCATCATCGCCAGCGTCAGCACGCTGCTCGCTTCGCTGAATATCAACATTCTGGATCTGAGCCAGACCATTATGAGCGGTATGTTCACCATGACGCTTCTGGTTGACACCGCGGACGCCAACCGCCCGTTTGAGGAAGTCCGCACCATGCTGAGCAACCACGGGAAAGAGCGTGATCTGGAGATCCGCATCCAGCGGGAGGACACCTTCACCGCAATGCACAGAATTTAAGCTCGTTATTTACTCGTTTTGATGTCTGCGGCATCAAAACCGATATTGCAGGCCGCTGCATCGCACTCGCGTGCGCTCGCACGTTTGCGGCCTGAGAAGCGTTTTCCGGCAGGCGGAGCCCGCCGGAAAACACATGAAATATATTCGTGCCTGCGGCGCGAATACTGCGAGGTTATATATTATGCTCAATCAATCCGATATTCTTCAGACGCTGGACATGATCGACCATCAGCATCTGGACGTCCGTACCATCACCATGGGCATCTCCCTGCGGGACTGCGCCCACCCCGACATCACCGCCTGCGCGCAGCGCATCTACGACAAGATCTGCCGCCGCGCGGAAAAGCTGGTTTCGACCGGCTGCGCCATTGAGAGCGAATACGGGATCCCCATCGTAAACAAGCGCATCTCCGTCACACCCATCGCCATGGTTGCGGAGAGCTGCGACAGCGCCGACTACGCCATCATCGCCCGCGCGCTGGACGCCGCCGCAAAGAACTGCGGCGTCAACTTCATCGGCGGCTATTCCGCGCTGGTGCACAAGGGCTTCACCCGCGGCGATGAACGTCTGGTCGCCTCCATCCCCGAGGCGCTGAGCACCACCGAGATCGTCTGCTCCAGCGTCAACGTTGCAACAACGAAGGCAGGCATCAACATGGACGCCGTGGCGCAGATGGGCCGCGTCATCAAGGAGACCGCGCGCCTCACTGCGGACGCTGACGGTCTCGGCTGCGCAAAGCTCGTCGTGTTCGCAAACGCCGTGGAGGACAACCCCTTCATGGCCGGCGCATTCCACGGTGTCGGCGAGCCGGAGTGCGTCATCAATGTCGGCGTTTCCGGCCCCGGCGTCGTGCATCACGCGCTCAAGGCCGTACACGGTCAGCCCTTTGACGTCGTTGCCGAAACGATCAAGCGCACCGCGTTCCGCGTGACGCGCATGGGTCAGCTCGTGGCACAGGAGGCCAGC
>JAZQNZ010000067.1:0-2284 GCA_045627665.1 Oscillospiraceae bacterium | reverse complement strand
GAGATGCAGTAAGGCGGGTTGACGGCAAAGCCCTCGCCGAACATGGGAAAGCTGATGATTGCTTCACGCATTGGCTTCGTCGCGCTCCCTTCCGGCGGCCGGGGTGATCACGCTCATTGCAAAGCGGTCGCGGCGGAAATTCTCGCGGATAAAGCCGCGCACCTCCTCCGGCGTGATGGTGTTCGTCATGGAAAAGGCGTCGAGACAGTTGTAGCCGCCGAAGTCCGCGTCCGCCATGGAGGCGCACAGTCCGGAGAAGGAGCTGAGCGCACGAACGCGCGCGCCGTAGCCGGAGCGCAGCGTGCGGGAGAAATACGCAGCATCAAGTCCCTCGTCCGCGGCGCGCTGCGCCTCGGCGCAGAATTCGTCGAAGACGGCCTCGGGATCGCGGCTCTCGCCGCCGGCGAGAACGGTCATCGTACCGGCTGCAGTGTCGGCATCCACGAAAAAGTCGGTGTTGAGCAGTCCCTTTGCATACAATCGGGAGTAGAACGGAGAGGACTGGCTGTAAAGATAGTTCAGCGCAAGCCCGCTCACCAGCTTCTGCCGCAGCAGCGCGTCGCCGCCGGACACGGGCAGGAGCTTTGCACCGATGAGAAACTGCGGTGCAGACACCTCCATCGCGCGGGAAAAGCGCGGCTTTGCGGGATCGGGCGACTCCGGCGCACCGTAATCTCTACCGGGGACCTCGCCCGCCTCCGCGGGAAGGATTTCCATTGCGGCGGTGCGGACTGCCTCCGGGTCCACATCTCCGACAACGGTCAGTGCCATATTGCCGGGATTGTAGAAGATCCTGTGGCAGTTGTAAAGCGTCTCGGGGGTGATCTCCGCGATGGACTCGATCGTGCCCGCCACGCTGTCGCGGATGGGGTGATGGTCGTAGAGGCAGCGCATCAGCTCATCATAGATGACGTAGTCGGGGCTGTCCTCACACATACGGATTTCCTGCCCGATGATGCCCTGCTCTTTCGCAACGGATTCCTCCGTAAAATACGGGGTGGAGACAAATCGGAGCAGCATCCGCAGATTTTCGTCAAAGTTTGCGGTGGACTCAAAGTGGTAGGCGGTGATCCCCGAGGAAGTGTATGCGTTCGGCTGTGCGCCGTTGGCGGCAAGCGTGCTCAGCGCATTGTCACCGTCCGGCATATCGAACATTTTATGCTCCAGGAAGTGGGCAACGCCCATCGGCGTGTCGATATATTCACCGCCCAGACGGAAGCGCCGGTCAGCGCCGCCGTAGTTCGTTGCGAAAAATGCGAAGCAACGGGTGTAGCCGGGCTTCGTGATGACGGACAGACGCAGACCGTTGGGCAGCGTGTCGCGGTAAAGGGTCTCTCCGACGGAGGTGTATTCAAGCTTCTGCATCTTCGGAATCCTCCTCGTCCTCACCGTCCTGCCCGTGCAGGAAATAGACCGCGTCCAGCTCGATGCCGGAAGCGATTGCGGTCACGTCCTCGCGCGTGACCTCCTCGCAAAGCGCAGCCAGCTCCATCGGCCCGTAATCCAGTCCCTTGAGTGTCTGCGAGAGGAAAAAGCTCTCCAGCGCACCGGGGGAGTCGGTCAGTGCGCGAAGATCGCTTGCAACGCTTTTGCGCGCGGCTGCAAGATCTTCGTCCGTAAAATCGCCGCCGCGAACAGCGTCGAGCTGCGCGAGAATTTCGGTCTTTGCTTCGTCCAACCTGTCAAACTCAATGCCGGAGGATACCAGCATAATACCCTTGAAGGTGTCGCAACTGGAGGAAGCGTAGTAGCAGAGGGAGAGCTTTTCACGGACATTCATAAACAGCTTGCTTGTGACGCTGCCGCCGTAAAGCGCGTTGAAAACGCGGATGGCGGCGAAATCCGGGTCTTCCATGCAGTCGCCCAGACGGAAGCCGAGGCAGAGCTTGCCCTGCGTCACGTCCAGCGCCTCTTCAAAGCAGCGCGGCTGCGCCTCCAGCGCGTTCATGCGGATATCCGTGCCGAGCTCATAGTTGATCTCACCGCGCGGCAGTGTGATCAGCGCGTCGGTCATCGCGGCCGCCACGCGGTCAGCGTCCGAACTGCCGCAATAGAAAATCTCAATCGGCGCGGACTGGAGCAGATCATGATACCAGCGCGTCAACTCAACATAGCCGACGGACGCCGCATCCTCCTCACTGCCCATATCGTCGCAGCCGTAGTCCTCATAGGCGCACATCTCTTCGATCAGACGATCCACGGCGTAGGTGCGCTTGTCGTTCACCTTTGCGCGGATGTCGTCGATCAGCTTTTCCTTTTCGCTTTCAACATAATCCTTTCGGAG
>JAZQNZ010000066.1:0-4636 GCA_045627665.1 Oscillospiraceae bacterium | reverse complement strand
GGACATTCGGCCTCGTTTCCCGCGCGGAAGCGCTGACGGATGTGCCGGCAGCGAGCATGAAGCACGGACGCTGGCTCCTGCCGCTCGGGCTTGCCGCAGCGGTGGCGGCCGCGCTTCTGATGGCGCCGGATAAGGCGGCGTTCGCCGCGCTGTCGGAAACCGTGGTCCCGCTGCTGCATGCGGCGTTTGCCTTCGGCATACCGGCGCTGACGATCCTGCTCGGTGCGCTGCGCCGCCGGCTTTGAGATGCGCGACGCTGCATTTGCCGATTGCATTTGCCGATTGCGTTTGCTTATATTTTGCTTATATTATAATATGTATAGCGCAAAACTTTTTTCGCTTGCCTTCCCGCGCAAAATCGTATAAAATCATAGTGCCAAGAAGTCGGAAGGGGTCCCCCTCCGGTTTCTTGGCTAAAGACGTTTGGAGCGATACATACTTATGGCAGATCAATTCTGGACAATCGAGACCGACCCGCTGCTGCGCGCCGTAGACGCCGGGCAGTGCCCCGTGCTGGTCAGCGGCGTGGGCGCTGCGTCCCGCGCCCATTTCGCCGCCGCGCTGCGCCGAAGGACGGAAGCTCCGCTCGCCGTCATCTGCGCCGATGACACCGCAGCGGAAACGATGGCGCGTGACCTCGCAGCGCTGCTTGGCGAGCCGGCCATGCTGCTGCAGGGGCGCGATTTCACCTTTTTCAGTGCCGACACCGCCAGCCGCCCTTCGGAGCAGAAGCGCCTTGCCGCGCTGGACGCCCTCGCCCGCGGCGCGGTACCCGTGCTGGTCGCAGCGGCAGGGGCGCTTTTGCAGCGCAGCATCCCGAAGCAAGCCCTCCTCTCCGCCGCGTTCGACATTGCGGACGGGCAAAGCATTTCGCCGGAAGATGTTGAAAAAGCGCTGCTCGGCTGCGGCTACGTCCCCCGCCTGCAGGTGGATGCGCCGGGGCAGTATTCGCGGCGCGGCGGCATTCTCGACGTCTTTTCTCCTGCGCTGCCGGAGCCTGTCCGTATGGAGTTCTGGGGCGACGAGATCGACTCCATGGGTACCTTTGACCTGACCACCCAGCGCCGTATCGAAAACATCCCGTCCTGCCGCATCCTGCCCGCCGCGGAAACGCTCCCCCAGCTTGCCGCAGGCGGCGAGTGCGCGCTTGCCGACGCGCTGGACGCCGAGGCGGTAAAAGCCGCGCGCAGCCGTTCGCCGGAAAAGCAGAAGCTTGCCGCCGCCCTGCGCGCCGACGCGGAAAAGCTGCGGGAAACGGTCTCACTGCCCAATGCGGACGCCTACATGGGCCTCATTTACCCGGACTTTACCTCCGCGCTGGACTACCTCCCGGAGGATGCCTTTATCTTTCTCGATCAACCGGTCCGCATCGCAAAGCAGACGGCGGATCAGGCAAAGCTGCTGCATGAGGATCTCCGGACGCAGCTTTCCTGCGGCGGTCTGATCGGCGCATACGCGGACTATCTGCTGCCGTGGGAAACCGCGGCGGAAACGCTGTGCAATGCGTTTCCCGTCGTCATGGGCGACAGCTTCACCCAGGGGCGCTGCCTGCCGGAGCCACGCGCCATCGTGTCGGTGACGGCGAAGCAGCTCCCCTCTTACGGCGGCTCGCTGGAAGCCGCCTGCGACGACGTGAAGCACTATATTTCGAGCGGCTTTGCCGTCCTCGTCCTTGCCGGCGACGAGCGCCGCGCCGGGGCGCTGCAGGATTTCTTTGCCCAGCGCGGGATCTCGTCCCAGCGGCTGAAGCAGATTTCCGATCCCGTCGCGCACGGCGAATGCGCCGTCGCTGTCGGCGCGCTCTCCGGCGGTTTTGAATATACCCACGCGCGCTTTGCCGTCCTCACGGACGCGCAGCTCATGCAGTCCGGCCTCCGCAGAAAACGTGCCGGGAAAAAGCAGCCTGGGAACCGGAAAAAGCTGGAATCCTACACCGACCTCTCCGTCGGCGACCTCGTCGTCCACGATTACCACGGCATCGGCCGCTTTGCCGGCATCGTGCAGATGCGCGTGGACGGCATCGAAAAGGACTATGTCAAGATCTGCTACGCAGGCACGGACACGCTCTATGTCCCGGCGACGCAGCTCGATCTCGTATCGAAATACATCGGCGCAGGCGAGGATCACCCGGTCAAGCTCAGCAAAATGGGCGGCTCCGACTGGACCCGGACAAAGTCCCGCGCCAAGGCCGCCGCAAAGGAGATGGCGGGGCAGCTCATCGCGCTCTACGCCGAGCGCAAACGAAAGCCCGGCCACGCCTTCGCGCCAGATTCTCCGTGGCAGACGGAGTTTGAGGACGCCTTCGGCTATGAGGAGACGGACGATCAGCTCCGCTGCATCGCGGAGATCAAGAAGGATATGGAGTCCTCCGCGCCGATGGATCGTCTGCTCTGCGGCGACGTCGGCTACGGCAAGACGGAGGTGGCGCTGCGCGCCATCATGAAGTGCGTTCTGGACGGCTATCAGGCGGCGATCTTAGTCCCGACCACCGTGCTCGCGCAGCAGCACTATCAGACCGCGTCCCAGCGCTTTTTCGGCTACCCCGTCCGCATTGAGGTGCTCTCCCGCTTCCGCACCGCGGCGCAGATGCGATCAACGAAGGCCGGCGTTGCCGACGGCAGCGTGGACATTGTCATCGGCACCCACGCGCTTTTGCAGAAGGACATCCGGTTCAAAAAGCTGGGACTTCTCGTTGTGGACGAGGAGCAGCGCTTCGGCGTTTCCCACAAGGAACGGCTCAAAGAGATGCGCCGCAACGTCGATGTTCTAACCCTTTCGGCCACGCCCATCCCGCGCACGCTCAACATGGCAATGAGCGGTCTGCGCGATATGTCCACGCTGGAAGAGCCGCCGCAGGACCGTCTGCCGGTGCAGACCTATGTGATGGAGCACGACTGGGACGTGGTGGCGGACGCCATCCGGCGCGAGGTGCAGCGCGGCGGGCAGGTCTATTACCTGCACAACGTCGTCGAGAGCATCGGGCGCACCGCGTCGCGCATCCAAAAGCTCCTGCCGGATGTTTCCGTTGCGGTCGCGCACGGGAAAATGGACGAGGAGAGCATTTCCTCCGCGATGGAGAGCATGGCAAACGGCGAAACACAGGTGCTTGTCTGCACCACGATCATCGAAACCGGCATCGACATCCCGAATGTCAACACCCTCATCATCGAGGACGCAGATAAGCTCGGCCTCGCCCAGCTCCACCAGATCCGCGGGCGCGTCGGGCGCTCGTCGCGCCGCGCCAGCGCTTACCTCACCTACCGCAGAGACAAAGTCCTGACCGAGGTCGCGGAAAAGCGCCTGAGCGCCATCCGCGAGTTTGCGGAGTTCAACGCGGGCTTCCGCATCGCCATGCGCGATCTGGAGATCCGCGGCGCGGGCAGCCTTCTGGGTGCAGAGCAGAGCGGCCACATGATCGACGTCGGATACGATATGTATCTGCAATTACTGGAGGAAGCCGTGCTGGAGGAACGGGGCGAGGTTCCGGAGGTGCGCACGGACTGCGCCGCCGACCTTGCGGTGAGCGCCAACATCCCGGAGCGCTATGTGGAGTCCGCGGAAATACGTATGGATCTCTACCGCCGCATCGCCCGCATCCGCACGGAGGCGGACGCCGACGACCTCACCGATGAGTTGATCGACCGCTTCGGCGACCCTCCCTCCTCGGTCAACGCCCTCATCCACGTGGCGCTGCTGCGCGGCGAGGCAACAAAGGCGGGCATCACCGATATTTCGCAGAAAAGCGGTTTTCTGCGCTTTACAGTTGCAAATTTCGACATGGAGCGCGTTTCCGCGCTCTATGCCCTGCCGCAGTATCGCGGAAAAGTCAAGGTGGAGGCCGGCAAGGAAAAACCCTGTCTTTCCCTCAAGCTCCAGAGCGGCAAGCGCGTCATAGAAGCGGCAAGAGAATTCGTCGCGGCATACGCATCCGCGGGGGCGTAAACCTCGCTTACGCGAGGGGGAACGCGCCATTTCTTTCTGCTTGTGCAGAAAGAAGTGGCAAAAGAAAGAGCACACCAGAGGGGGCCTATATAGGCGGCCCCCTCTGGACTCCCCTGCAGTGCGGTGCAAATTTGCTTTTATCCGTAGAAGAATAGTCTCTGCTTCTACATCCGCGCCACCCCGCTTGCGCTCCGGCGCTAATGCGGTGTTTATCGAAAAAATGCGGCGCGCCGGGGTCGTCGCGCCCTACGATTACATCCGCATCAGCGCCCTGTGGCGCGGGGACAGTGGCAGAGACTATTCGACTACTGCCCCGTATTTCGCGCACAGTCTGCTGGGTGTTTCCAAAGAGGGGCGCGAAAGCATCACTCTTTGGCTCGCTCTTTTTCCATATTTTCTGTCGAGTAACAGAAAATATGGTCGCCGCCGCAGCGGCGAAACCTTCTCTTTCCCAAAATAAAGATTGAAAATTACCCACAATCTGTATATAATAAATTGTTACGAAAAAACAGGGAAAGGACGCTTCCTTTTATGAAACACCAGAAGATTTCCGGCATTTACGCCGATGCTGCTTCCTTTGACGGACAGGAACTGACCGTCTGCGGCTGGGTCCGCACCGTCCGCGATATGAAAAACTTCGGCTTTATCGAGCTGAACGACGGCTCCTGCTTCAAGAGTCTGCAGGTCGTTTTTG